>CBDTYK010000050.1:0-6843 GCA_965364595.1 uncultured bacterium | reverse complement strand
ACGGCCGAGGCACTCTCGCGGTCGGCGCAGTCCGGTGCGGCGGTGTCGCTGCTGGGGATGTTCGAACAGGGGTTCTACGACCTGCTGGGCTTCGGGTCGGGTCCGCCGTCACTCCACTATCGGTTCGACCCCGCCGCATTGAAGGTCCCCAACCCGTCTCGCCCGCCGATGCGCGTGACTCCCGACGACATCGAGGAGGTCCATCGGGCGATACGGCTCAGGAAACGCAGCCACGGTGGAATCCATGTCGAGTCGGTCGACCGAGTTCGGGCGGAGCTCAATTGGGAGAAGCCCGCATTCGGGCTCGGATACCGAGATGACGACGGCCGGCTCAGCCATTTCGTCTGGGGCAAGGCCAAGGGCGAGAGCGGCCCCTGGCGGGTCGACTTCATCGGATACCGCACGACCGATCAACTGATGGAGTTGCTGTCGGTGCTCAAGTCGATCGGTGACCAGGTGCGGGCGATCGACATCATGGAGCCGGCGGAGATCCAGATCCAGGACCTCGTCCGCCATCCGAATCGCCAACGCATCGTCACGCAGAAGACGGAGTTCCAGACCGGAGGGCGGGCCAATGCATGGTGGCAGGCCCGCATTCTCGACCTTGAGGCGTGTGTCGCCGCCCGCTCGTGGTCGGGTCCGCCGGTGGCGTTCAACCTCGCACTGTCCGATCCGGTCGTCGAGTTCGACGTCGAATGGCAGGGCGTCGGCGGCGAATACGTCGTGGAGATCGGCGAGCAATCGAAGGCGCTCTCAGGCGCCGATCCATCGCTCCCGACGCTGACCGCCTCGGTGAATGCGTTCACCCGGATGTGGCTGGGGATCCGTCCGGCGTCGTCGTTGACGCTGACTGACGCACTCTCCGGTCCCGGAGGCCTGCTCGCCGATCTGGACGAGGCGTTCCGGTTGCCGACACCCAACACCGGGATGTACGTCTAGCGCTGGAGACCGGCTGGCTAGCCTCGCCGGTGATGCAACAGGTTCTCGACGACTTCCGGACCGAGCGCGCCGAACTGATCGGCATCCTCGACGCCGCCGGACCGAGTGCCTTCGACCTGCCGACACCGGCCGAGCCGTGGACCATCTGTGATCAGGTCTCGCATCTGGCCTTCTTCGACGAGGAGGCACTCAAGGCCGCGACCGATCCAGACGCCTTCTTCGCGGGTGTCGCCCGGATGGCTGAGGTCGGCGCCGACGTCTACATGGACCAGCACATCGAGCGGGGCCGGGAGATGCGGCCCGACGAGCTGATGGACTGGCTGCGATCCGTGGGAGCCGATCTCGCTTCGGCGTTCGAGGGTCGCGACCCCGACGAACGCATCCCCTGGTACGGGCCGCCGATGCGCGCTCGCTCGTTCATCATCGCCCGGATCATGGAGACCTGGGCGCACGGGCAGGACGTGGTGGATGCGCTCGGGGTCGATCGTCAGCCGACCGACCGGCTGTTCCACATCGCCGAGCTCGGTATCCGCACGTTCCGGTTCTCGTACGAGAACCGCGGGATGGATGCGCCGACCGAGCGGGTGCGGGTTGCGCTTCGTGGCCCGACCGGGACGGTGCGGGTGTGGAACGACGAGTCGGAGAATTCGGTGACCGGTCCACTCGAAGACTTCTGCCTGGTCGTCACCCAGCGGCGTCATCTCGACGACACCCACCTCGTGTTGGAAGGCTCGATCGCCAACGAGTGGATGCAGATCGCTCAGGCCTTCGCCGGCCCCCCAGGCCCCGGCCGCACCCCGTCCTGATTCCGTTCTTGTGACGGTTGACCACCGCATTGGTGGTTGAGCGTCACAAGAACGGGTTCACCAGTGGCCGGTGAGGGCGTCGCGGAGCAGGGCGGTGTAGAGCTCGGGCTCGATCAGGAACGAGTCGTGACCCTTCTCCGAGTGCACCGTGAAGCGCCGTACCGGGACACCGATCCGCTTGAGGATCTCGACCATCTCGGTCTGCTCGTCCGGATAGAAACACACATCCGAATCGATCGTGAAGATCTGCCACCGCTGGTCCCGGCAGCGCTCGAGCAGCTCTGAGATCGAGTCGCCGCCGACCTCGGAGACCAGGTCGAACTGCTGCCAGACCATCATGATCCGCAGATACGTGTTGGCGTCGAACCGTTTCGTGAACTTCCGAGCCTGGTGCAACATGTACGACTCGAGCGGATGGCCGACCTCGTAGCCACCGACGTCCTCATGGCTCTCGATCTCGCTTCGTGCCCGCTCCTGGAGCGCGTCGAGTGACACGAACGTCTTGTGCCCGATCATCCTCGCCAGGCTCAGGCCCAGGTCGGGACCGGGTCCGGGGTAGTAGTCGCCACCCTTGAATGCCGGATCGGTGACGATGGCGAACATCTGCTCGAAGTTGTGCAGCACCTGGAGCGCGGTCACGCCGAACCCTGCGGCGATCGGGACCACGACGCGTACCCGATCCGGGTACTTCGTGGCGAACACCGCACACATGAGCCCACCCACCGAGCCGCCGATCACGGCGTGAAGTGTCTCGATCCCCAGCTCGTCCAACAGTCGAACTTGGGAATCGACGATGTCGGTCAGAGTGAGCGTCGGAAACGACGCCCCGTAGGGCGACCCGGTCGACGGGTCGATCGAGGACGGGCCCGTCGACCCGTAGCAACCGCCCAGGTAGTTGACGCACAGCACGGCATACCGGTCGGTGTCGATACCGCGTCCGGGGCCGATGTAGCCGTCCCACCACCCGGTGTGCAGCTCCTCGGTCCATAGCTCCCCGATCTCGGGCACCGCCGTGCACTCTCCTGCGGCGTGCTGACTGCCTGTGAGGGCGTGAAAGACGAGGATGACGTTGTCCCGGCGTTCGTTGATCTCTCCGTAGAGCTCGTAGGCCAGATCCACCTCCGACAGCACAGCGCCCCCCTGGGTGACGAACGCACCGTCGAGCCGCTGGATGCGTGTCTCTGTCTGTCCGACCGATCGGGATGTGTGCATGACGGAACCTCGGATGAGAGTCGTAACCCTAGGTCAGCTCTCGGTGCGCGTGACGTCGGGCGCGTCCACCAGGTTCAAGTCGAGCGAGAAGTGGGTCTCGCCACCGATCCGTTCGTAGACGAGGTCGGCTCCCATGAGGTCGGCGAGCGTACGCGACACGTTGAGGCCCAGCCCCATCGAACCGACGACATCCGAACTCGAGACGTGACCGAAGCTGCCGAAGACCTGCTCGATCCGCTCCTCGGTCAGACCCGGCCCGTCGTCGATCACCGAGATCCTCACCCTCCCGCCTGCTGACAGCACCTCCAGCCGCCTGGTCGAGCCGCCGTACCGCTCCACATTGGTCAGCAGATTCCTGAGGATCTGTCCGACACGGATCGGGTCCGCCTGCGCGTACGACGAGGCCTCGACGACGACGTCGATCGGCACACCGACGGTGCTGACGACGTCCTCGACGAGTTGGCTGACATCGAAGGACTGATTCGCGACTCTGAGCGCCGACATCTCCGCGGCTGCCACCGCCATCAGGTCGTCGAGGATGTAGGCGAGCTCGCGCGCCTGGCGACTGATGAGCGTCACCATCTCTTCGACCATCTCCTGGGGATAGTCACTGAGGTTCTGAGCGAGCTCGGCGGAGAATCCCACCACGCCGGCCAGCGGCGTTCGCATCTCGTGGGTGATCGTTGCGATGAACTCGTTCTTGGCGTTGTCCAGATCTCGGAGGGCGGCCTGGACGTCCTTCAGCTCGGTGATGTTCATCCCGGTGACGATGGTCTGGGAGAAGTCCGGTTCGTCGTCACCGGGCACGATGTGACGGACCCGGTACCACAGCCCTCCGCCGCCGTACTTCGTCAACCAGAGGTCCCCGTCCCACTGACGTCGGCCTCGTGCGACTGCGGCGAGCCAGGAGGCCGTGGCATCGATGTTCAGCGGGTTGACACCGGTCGAAGCGGTGACGGGGAGTGTCACCGCTCCAGCCGCGAGGTCGGATCTGGCGGCGTGGTTGAGGTCGACGACCTTCACCTCGGCGAACAACCGGTCGAGGAGGCGCTTGTCGGAACGGAGAAGCGCCTCGATGTCGTCGTGCTCGGCGTTCAACTGGACCAGTTCCTGCCTGACCGCCGAGAAGTCGAATCCGAGGATCGGCACGGACGAGCGACGGATGAGCGCGTCCGACCGCATCCTCAGCTTGCGATCCCGGCGGTAGGCGGCCTGCATCTCGAGTTGGATCCAGAGCAGGAAGACGAAACCGGCCGCGAGGCCGAGCCCGAATCCGAGCCCCTGATCGGGATTCCACCACACCGTGACGAGCACGAGCACCGCAGCGAACAAACCGGCCGACCACACCTGCACGCGGCGACGGAGGAACGTTGCAGCCGAGACACCGAGCGTGACGAGCGCCACTCCTGACAGCGTCTGGGTTTCGGGGACGTCGGAGAGGCCCTGTCCGATGGCGATCACCACCGCCGACCAGGTCGCAGCCCACTCGAGTCTGAGCGTTCCGAACAGCAGCTGAGATCCCGGCCCGAACGCTGCGAGCGCCGACGTCACTGCGACTCCGTTCCATCGGCTCTGCCCGGTGACGATGGATGCGACTGCGAAGACGACGGCAGCGGCGACGAGGATGATGACCCCGGCTACGAGCATCCGGCGGTTGCTCCTGGCCTGCTCGCTCATTGCGCAGCCACCGTGACCTCGGCGAGGAAGCGAACAAGTGCGGCGTTCAGGTCCTCGGCACGTTCGAAGAGAGCCATGTGGCCCGCGCCCTCGAGCATCACGTGCTCATCGCAGTCGACGAGGTCCGCGAGACGCCCGGCGGCCGAAGCGCGGGTCATCCTGTCGGCGGTTCCCGAGACGATCAGTGTCGGACATGTGAGAGCGGCCGATGTCGGATCGAAGGCGTCACAGGCAGCGAGATCGCTTCCAAGGGCGCTCATGTTGCGTTCGAGGATCCTGCGGCTGGTGCCGGCGGACCAGGATCCTGCACTCCGGTGGCCCCCGTATCGGTGGAGTCCGGTGTGCATCCATCCGACCATGAGGTCGATGGCGTGATCATCTCGTCGGGCGGCTGCATCGAGCAGCTCGGGGTGGACTCTCATTCGGTCGGTTGTGCCCACCAGCACGAGGGCGAGCACCGTGTCGGGAGCGAGCGTCGCGCGCCGCAGGGCGATGTACGAGCCCATCGAGTGACCGATCAGCACCGACCTCTTCGATTCGAACGCGCCGGCGAGGTCACCGAGCCACGCTGCCATCTCGTCGATCGATGCGAGGGTTGGGCCTTCACTGCTGCCGTGTCCAGGAAGATCGGGCGCCAGGACCCGAAAGCCGCGGCCGGCGAGGAATCGGCGAGGCCGCCTCCTCGACGTGGACCGCCACCGTCCGACCCTCGACATCGACCTGTCTCATTGCGACTTCGAAGCCTGTCGCTGGGAGATCTCGAGCGCCCGGGCGAGGTCGGCGATCAGATCGTCAGGGTCCTCGAGCCCGACCGAGAGCCGGATGAGATCTTCGCCGATCCCAGCTGCAGCGAGCTGCTCGGCGGTCATCTGCTGGTGGGTGGTGGAGCCCGGGTGCACGACCAGCGACCGGACGTCGCCGACGTTGGCGAGATGCGACCAGAGCTCGAGCGACTCGATGAAGGCGGCGCCGGCCGCCCGGCCGCCCTCGATTCCGAACGAGAAGATCGAGCCCGGGCCATCCGGTAACAGTCGGCCGGCGAGCTCGTGATCGGGATGCGTGTCGAGTCCGGGATAGGCGACCCAGGACACCTCGGACGCGGACTCCAAGAACTGTGCGATGCGCATCGCATTGGACACGTGCCGCGCCATGCGGACGTGAAGCGTCTCGAGCCCCTGGATCATGTGGAAGGCCGTGTCGGCTGCCATGACGGCTCCGAAGTCTCGCAGCCCCTCCGCCCTGGCACGTGCGGCGAAGGCCGCCGGGCCGAACTCGTCGACGAAGTCGATGTCGTGATAGGCCGCGTACGGCTCTGTCAGCGTCGGGAACTTGCCTGAGCCTTCCCAATCGAATCGACCACCATCGACGAGCACCCCGCCGATCACCGTGCCGTGACCGGAGATGAACTTCGTCGCAGAGTGCATCACGATGTCCGCACCCCATTCGATGGGCCGGCAGAGTGCCGGGCTGGCGAACGTCGAGTCGACCATCAGCGGGATGCCGTGCCGGTGTGCGATCTCCGATACTGCTGGGATGTCCAGTACCGGCATGGTGGGGTTCCCGATGGTCTCTCCGTGGATCAGACGGGTGTCCTCGGTGATCGCTGCCTCGATGGCACCGTGATCGCGGGGGTCAACGAACGTGGTGGTGATGCCGAATCGCGGCAGCGTGTGGAGGAACAGGTTCGCCGTCCCGCCGTAGATCGCGGACGAGCTGACGATGTGACCGCCGGAGCCAATGAGCGTTGCGACAGCCAGGAACAGGGCAGCCTGCCCCGAAGCGGTGGCCACGCCGCCGGCTCCCCCCTCGAGTGCGGCCATCCGCTCTTCGAACACGGCAACGGTGGGGTTGGAGATCCGTGAGTAGATGTGCCCCGGCACTTCGAGATTGAACAGCGAGGCGGCATGGTCGGTCGAGTCGAACACGAACGACGTCGATTTGTAGATCGGCGTGGTTCGTGCGCCGGTCTCAGGATCCGGCCGAGCGCCGGCATGGATGGCAAGGGTGTCGAAGGACGGGATCTCGGGTTTCACCGGGTTCGAGGGTACCGCTGCAGCCGGTTCGTGACGCCCGGAACGAGGGGTCATCGCCGGGTCAGCGGGACCCGACCCGTTCCTTGACCCCGAGCAGCTGCCTTCGCACCATGACGAAGTCGCCGGGCCCGAGCGCGAAGCGGATCGCCGGGTTCTGCCAGCTCGGACCCGAGGAA
>CBDTYK010000049.1:0-6851 GCA_965364595.1 uncultured bacterium | reverse complement strand
GGCGTCTGGGACTGCGAATGTCGAGGACTGCACACCTACGACGCCGCGACGGAGCACCACTACGACTCAGCCCGCCCCGCTTGGCGCGATCGGTGATCTGGTCTGGTTCGATGAGAACCGGAACGGCCAGCAGGACGACCCGATCGTCGAGTTCCCGATCAATGGTGCGACGGTGACGCTCCTGGCATCAAATGGAACCGTGTTGGCACAGCAGGTGACCGGGCTCGACGGGCTGTATCTCTTCGACGAGCTCGACGCCGGCACCTACCGCGTCGAGGTGTGTGTCGAGGGTGCGGAGTACACCACGACCAATGCGCCTGGTATTGCCAACGGAGTCGATAGCGATGTGTGGCCTCTGGGCAACAAGGGTGGGTGTGCGTTGACCGCGCTCATCAATTTGCCAGCCGGGGTCACGGACCTCACGTGGGATGCAGGGCTCGTGATCGACGTTCGTGGGATCCAGGTGGAGCCGACGACCACGACTGCGCCGACGACGACGACCATCGAGCCCGTGACGGTCGAGACATTGCCGTTCACCGGATTCGAGGTCGAGGACATGGTGCTCCTGGGTCTCGGCGCTCTCGCCGCTGGTTCGGTCCTCCTGCTCCTGATGGGTAGACGTGAGGACGAGTCCGACGTCGAGGTCGTCTCTGGTTGGAGCAACAACTGATTTGAGCCGCCCGCTCAGACGGAACTCGGCCCCGGGACTTCCCGGGGCCGTTTTTCGTTGGGGTCTCATGGCCGCTGGCTAGTCAGAAGGGTGATCCGTCGAATGGGCCGTAACGTCGGGAAACGGGCCTTGAGCCACTCCCGATCAATGCTACACATAGTGGGTAGATACCACGAAGAGTGGTGTTGGGCAATTGAGGCTGGGAGACGTCGACCCGTGTGCCGCTAGTGCGGTCACCGAGGCACACGGCGAGTCAATGGTGAGACCGGCCCTCCCCGAACGAGCGGGCAAGCTCAGGGAGGCAGAATCGTATGAGTGCCATGGCACAACGCAGAACGGCATTCGCCGCTGCGATCATGATCCTGTTTTCGGTACTCCAATATGTGCTGATCACAGTGAACGCGGCGCCGGCGAACGCACACCATCCAGAGATCACGGCGTCGGTCGAGTGCGTTGAGAAGGGAACGCAAGTCCAGTTCCGGGCCGAGGCTTGGGCGTACGACGGAGACCAGAACCGACGCCACAACAACGACGTGCGAGTCACCGTCGATGGCGTCGAGGTGGGTTCGGGAGCCTTCACGGCCGCCAACGGCTATTCGTTCAGCGGGTCCTTCGATGCCAAACCGTATTTCGGGCAGACCATCAAGATCGTCGTCACCGCCGTGGTGAAGTGGGGCGTCGGTCAGAACCTCGCCAGCGCCGGCGAGACGCGCTCGACCTACGTGAAGGTCGACGAGAAGTGCGAGCCCGAGCCCAAGCCGGTGACTGTGGCGGTCTCCGGTACCTGCGTCACCGATGACAAGGGTGGTGCCAACGGGTTCCTGAGCGTCACGATCGACCCTGCGTCTGGTGCGACCGTGACGGTGGCCGGTACCGCATACACCGAGTCGACTTCCGATATCCCGGTCGAGGCTCCCGGAACCTACGCGTGGTCGGCCGTTGCCTTCGATGGCTTCGAGATCGTGGGAGCTTCGTCGGGTGAGGTGGAGATCGAGGATTGCAAGCGGCCCGAGCCCAAGCCGGTCTCGGTCATCGTCACCGGCGAGTGCATCCGCGACGGCAACTTCGCACGCATCGGACTGGACATGGACCCCGACGGTGGAGCCACCGTGGCCCTCACTGCGCCCGATCAGTCGGTTCGCGAGCTCATTGGTGATGCAACGGTCGACGGCGCACTTGGAACGTGGACGTACACGTCGTCTGCATCAGACGGATACGTACTGACGGGCGTCGCCGACGGCTCTGTCCAAGTGCGGAGCTGCAAGTCCACGACGAGCACCACCCAGCCCGAAGAGCCGAAGAGCTCCCTCGGTGACCTGGTCTGGTTCGACGAGAACCAGAACGGGCGCCAGGACGGCGGGGAACTCGAATTCCCGATCCAGGGAGCCACCGTGTCCCTGCTCACGCCAGATGGAACGGTCCTCGAAGATCGGGTGACCGGCCCCGACGGTCTCTATCTCTTCGATGAGCTAGACGCCGGCAACTATCGAGTGCGTGTCTGCCTGCAAGGCGCCGACTTCACGGTCGAAAACGCACTCGGTGTGGCCGATGACGTCGACAGCGACGTGTTCGTCCTCGGTGATGGCTGCGCAATGACCGGGTTGATCAACCTCCCGGCCGGCGTGACCGACCTCACCTGGGACGCCGGTGTGATCGTCGAGGTCAAGGGCATCCAGATCGAGCCGACCACGACGACGGCTCCGCCTCCAATCGAGCCGGTCACCGTCGAAACGCTCCCGTTCACCGGCTCCGATACGGAACAGACCGTTCTGGTTGCGCTCGGTGCACTGCTGGCGGGAGCAGCGCTGCTCTTCCTCGTCTCCGGGAGAGATGAAGAGGCCATGACGGCGGTCGACGGCGGCACGAGCTGGTCAAACCGCAGACGCTGATCTGAAGCGCCTCCCATTCGTCAACGGCCCCGGGTCATCCGGGGCCGTTGATCGTTGCCGTTCTGTCGGGGCGGGTCCGGCCGGTAGGCTCACGCGGGCGAATTGCCCGGCATGACCTGCCAAATCGATCAACAATCCGGAACGTGATGAACCCCACCTACGAACCAAGAGACGTCGAAGCGGACTGGTACGCCAAATGGGAGGACGCCGGGCTCTTCCGGCCCGAGTACCGCCCGGACGGCGAACCGTTCGCAGTCGTGATCCCGCCGCCCAACGTCACCGGTGCGCTCCACATGGGACACGCCCTCAACCACGCGATCCACGATGTGATCATCCGCCGTAAGCGGATGCAGGGATTCGCGGCGCTCTGGCTTCCGGGAACCGACCACGCAGGGATCGCCACCCAGAACGTCGTCGAGCGGGAGCTCGCCGCCGAAGGCATGGATCGGCACGAGCTAGGCCGGGAGGAATTCGTCCGACAGGTCTGGGAGTGGAAGCGCGTCTACGGCGACCGCATCACCAAGCAGATTCGGCGGATGGGAGCTTCGTGCGATTGGAGTCGAGAGCGTTTCACGCTCGACGAGGGCCTCTCTGCGGCGGTGCGCGAGGTGTTCGTGCGCTTGCACGAGGAAGGGCTGATCTACCGGGGGAACCGGATCATCCACTGGTGTCCGAGGTGTGAGACCGCACTCGCCGAGATCGAGGTCGAATACCGAGACCAGGCCGGCACCTTGACGCACATCTTCTATCCGTTCACCGATGGGGATGGAGGAGTGACTGTCGCGACCACCCGTCCCGAGACGATGCTCGGCGACACGGGCGTCGCCGTGCATCCGGACGACGAGCGGTACGCCGACGTCATCGGAAAGACGGTCCGCCTCCCGCTGGTCGGTCGCGAGATTCCGATCGTGGCCGATGACGTCGTGGATCCCGAGTTCGGGACCGGGGCGGTCAAGGTCACGCCGGCGCACGATCCGAACGACTTCGACATCGGCGAGCGGCACGGCCTCGAGAAGATCGCCATCCTCGATGCCAAGGCCATGGTGACTGCGGCCGGCGGCCGGTTCGAGGGCCTCGACCGGTTCGTGGCCAGGGCGGCAGTCATCGAAGCGTTGGAGGCCGAGGGGGCGATCGTCGAGACCGAAGAACATCAGCACAACGTGGGCCATTGTTATCGCTGCGACACCGTGGTCGAGCCGTACCTCTCGGACCAGTGGTTCGTGGCGGTGACGGATCTCGCCCAACCCGCGATCGAGGCCGTCAAGAACGGGGACAACCGTTTCGTGCCGGAGCGCTGGGAGAAGACGTACTTCCATTGGATGGAGAACATCAGAGACTGGACGATCAGCCGTCAGATCTGGTGGGGGCACCGCATTCCTGCCTGGTATTGCTCCGACGGTCACGTCACCGTCTCCCGCGACGAGCCGGAGACCTGCTCCGACTGCGGATCGTCAGATCTGACGCAGGATCCTGATGTGCTCGACACCTGGTTTTCGTCGGCACTCTGGCCGTTCTCGACGCTCGGCTGGCCCGATCAGACAGAAGACCTCGAGCGCTTCTATCCCAATGCCATCCTGATCACCGGATTCGACATCATCTTCTTCTGGGTCGCCCGCATGATGCTGATGGGGATCCACTTCATGGATGACGTCCCCTTCGTCGACACGATCATCCACGGGCTGGTCCGTGACGCCGAAGGCAACAAGATGTCGAAGTCGCGGGGCAATACCCTCGACCCACTCGAGGTCGCCGAGGAGCATGGCGCCGATCCGTTGCGGCTGGCACTCATCCAGGCGGCGAACCCCGGTCAAGATGTGCCGCTCAACATGGAATGGGTGGAAGGCACGAGGAAGTTCGGCAACAAGCTGTGGAACGGAACGCGATTCGTGCTCCGCAGTGTCGAGCCCGGTTCGGTTCCTGCAGACGGCGGATATCCGGATCAGCCCGGCGAGATCGATGCATGGATCCTGTCCCGCCTCGGCGAGGTGTCACGCCGCTTCGACGAGTTGTGTGACCAGTACCGCTTCTCTGATGCGTTCGGTCTGCTGTATTCGTTCACATGGTCCGAGGTGTTCGACTGGTACGTCGAGATGTCGAAGGGGGCGCTGGCCGACGAAGCCAGCGCAGCGGCCACTCGGCAGACGCTCGGCGTCGTGATTCGCGATGTGATCAAGTTGTTCCATCCAGCGATCCCGTACCTCACCGAGGAGCTCTGGATGAACGTTGTCGATGACGGCTTCGTGGCCGGAGCGAACTGGCCAGACGTCCCTCGCTACGAAGGCCCCGAGGAGATGGAGCACGTCCAGGAGCTCATCGCCGGCGTGCGGCGCTTTCGCGCCGAGCAGGGGATCTCACCCCGGACCGAGCTGACACTCCGCGTGCACGGCAGGGATGGTCTGCCTGCTTGGGCGTCGCGGCTGCTCGTCGATTTGGCCTCGGTCACGGTCGAAGCGATCCCGACTCCTCCAAGCGAAGGCCACACACGGATCGTCGCCGGGCAGTTCCAGGGCTTCATCCCGCTCGACGGGCTGATCGACACCGACGCCGAGCGGGACCGGCTGTTGAAGCGAATCGCAGCGGCCCAGAAGGACCTCGACCGTGTCGAGAAGAAGCTGGGCAACCCGTCGTTCATCGACAAGGCGCCTGCCGAGATCGTCGAGAAGGAGCGCGGGAAGCAGCGCGAGCTGAGTGATCTCATCGCCAAGCTCCAGGCACAGTTGGATCTTCTCTGACGGTGCTCTCCTACGAAGAGGCCGTGGACTACCTGGACGCCCACATCGGGCGTGGCATGCATCCCGGCCTCGAGACGATCACGGGACTGTTGGATCTGATGGGGAACCCCGAGGACTCGTATCCGATCGTCCACATCGCCGGCACCAACGGCAAGACGTCCGTTTCCCGGATGGTGACGTTCCTGAGTGTGGCCCATGGGCTCACGACAGGTACGTTCACGTCTCCTCACCTCCAAGCGGTGGAAGAGCGGGTGTCGATCAACGGTGAGCCGACCAGCCGGGAGGACTTCGCCCAGGCCGTCTTCGATACGAAGGCCTTCGCCGACATCTATGAAGAACGGACCGGGCGCCCGATCAGCTACTTCGAGTTGACCGCAGCGCTGGCGTTCTCGTGGTTCGCCGACCAGGCGGTCGACGTCGGTGTGATCGAGGTCGGCCTGGGCGGTCGCTTGGATGCGACCAACGCCGCGCACGGAACCGTTGCCGTGCTCACCAGCGTCGGGATGGACCATGCCGAGTATCTCGGTGACACGATCGAGCTGATCGCTCGTGAGAAGCTGGCGATCGTCGAAGAGGGCTCCACGCTGGTCGCGGGTCCCCTCCCCGAAAGCGTCGTCGAGATCGCCGAGGAGGTCTGTCGAGAACGTTCAGCCGAGTTGCGGCTGTATGGACGCGATTTCCGGCTCGAAGGCGCGGTCAAAGGCGTTGGGGGCTGGCAGATCGATGTCGAGGGCACGCAGGGCGTCTACGAAGAGATCTTCCTCCCGTTGCACGGCCGGTACCAGACGATCAACTTCACGGTGGCGATCGCAGCGGTCGAGGCGCTCACCAGCCGCACGCTCGACAGCGAGGCAGTGATCGACGCCGCAACGATCGCCACCAATCCCGGGCGGATGGAGCTGATCGAAACCGACCCTCCGCTCATCTTCGATGGTGCGCACAACGTCGACGGGTTCGCGGCGCTCGCTCAATCGCTCGCCGAGGAGTATCCGACGACCCGCTGGGTGGTGGTGACGGCGGCGATGGAGGACAAGGAACTCGAGTCCATGTGGCAGCCGCTCGCACCACGATTGCTGAGTGTCGTGGCAACCCAGGTGGACTCACCTCGTGCGCGTGCGGCTGCCGATCTCGGCGCTCGGCTGGAACCGCTGGTCGGGAGTACGCCGGTGACCGTGGTGGCGGATCCGGTCGATGCGCTGGAGCACGCGCGAACCCTCGCAGGGGAGGGCGATGGCATCCTCGTGACCGGATCGCTCTATCTCGTGGGTGAAATTCGCGCTCGCCTGATGGGAACGGATACGACCCCGAACGAGCGATAGCGAGGTGATCTGCGGTATGCGCTTTGCGGTATGCGCTGCGAGCTTCGAGCCGCGGTCTGATCTCGCGCGCGACCTTTGCCGGCAAGGGACGTGATCTGCCAGGCCTCCGGAGGCGTCGAACTCCCGTAGCAGCCACATCGAGCAGCATGAAGCGCATCGCGCATTCCGCATACCGCAAACCGGCGAGATCTGCGAGCTCGCCTATGATCGCCCGCATGGCTATCGAACACACTTTCATCAT
>CBDTYK010000048.1:0-6872 GCA_965364595.1 uncultured bacterium | reverse complement strand
CAGAGCGGGCGATGCGGATGATGGTCGGCGCCGCCGTCTCCGACGGTTGATGCACCGCCGTGTTGGCCAGCACGATCCCGGCGAGGTCGTTTCGATGGCGCTGCGCCCATCCGAGCGAGATCGGCCCACCCCAATCGTGAGCGACGGTGATGACGGGCCCGGCGATGTCGAGTCGGTCGGTGAGCGCACAGAGGTCATCGATTCGCTGCTCGAGACGCCGGACCGTTCCGGTTCGGTCGGAGTACCCCATGTCGAGATGATCGATGGCGATCACCCGAGCTCCCGCCGGCGGATTCGCCAGGATGTCCCGCCACAGATAGGACCATGACGGGTTGCCGTGGACGCAGAGCAGTGTCACCGTCGGATCGGCCACTGCGTTGTCGAGCAGATGGAAGGTCCTGGATGCGCCGTCGAGATCCGGGACGGTCACCAACCGTGACCACTCCGGGTCGAGCCCGGGCAGGCCTTCTGGTGGCAGGGTCGCAGGCGCTACGGAATCACGGCCGTTCGGTGTCACCAGATGATTTCGGTGGCCATTGCGTTGATCCCGGATCCGAGACCGAGCAACAGCACGCGGTCACCCGGGCTCAGGGAATCCACTTCCTGGGCGAGCGTGATCGGCACGGCGGCCGGACCCACATTGCCGAGCGTCGGGAACGTGAGCGGGGTCTTGGCCGGATCGATTCCGAGCACGTCACACATCGCGGCCGTGTGGACCTGGGAGACCTGATGGATGATGTAGCGGTCCATGTCGCGCCATCCGCGGTCCTCGACCTCGGCCCACGCCTTCTTGGCCAACAACACGCCGGCATCGAGCAAGGCCTTGGAGTCGGTGTGCATCTGGTCGAGTGTCCCCACACAGATCTTGTGGTGGCTGGTATCGGCCTGGCTGATCCCGCCGACGACGCGATGGCTGCCCGGGTTCTCCGAGTGCCGGCCGAGCACCATCCCCGCCGCACCGGAGCCGAGCGTCAACGAGGCGAACTCCGAGAACAGATCCGACATCGTGGCATCTTCCCGGGCGAGCCGCTCGAGCGTCTTCTCCTGGGTGTACCGACTGCCTTCGCCGTCCGTGATCAACGCATAGTCGATCTGACCCTGATCGATCATCGTGCCTGCGACCTGGATCGCATTCATGAAACCGAGACAGGCGTTCGAGAGGTCGAAGTTGAGGCAGTTGCTCGGCAGGTCGAGCATGTGATGGATCGCGACGGCCGCCGACGGCTCGAGGTGGTCCCGACACACGGATGTGTCGATGAGCAAGCCGATCTCGTTGCGATCGATGCCCGCCTGCTCGATCGCCTTCTCGCCGGCGAGCGCCGACGCCTCGGCGAAGGTCATGCCTTCGGGCCACCAGCGTCGTTCGCGGATCCCGGCCAGGTTCTCGAGGAGGCCGGGAGTGGCCCCGACGCGCTCGTAGGTGGCTGTGAGCCGTTCGTCGAACTCGTCAGAGGTAACGATTTCGGGGGCGTGGGCGGCCGCCACGGAGATGACCGCGGTGTCGGAGTGGGTGTGGATGGAACTGCCGTGCATGAAGTCTTCCTGAGTGAGCCGATGATTCTCGCAGGATCTCGGCCGATTACCGAACTATCCGGGTTCGGCGGGACCGGGTGTGTGCTCGAGGACACCGTGACGCGTCGCCCAGATGATCGCCTCCGTCCGATTCGTCACGCCGATCTTCTGATAGAGCGCACCCAACAGGCGGTAGGTCTCGCGTTCGGAGTAGCCGATCCGCTCGGCGAGCGCTGCGACCGTCTCGCCGCCCGCGAGCGCTCGGAGCCAGTCCGCTTCTGTGTCATCCACGATGACATCGACCTCGTTCGGCGGCGGGATCCGCTGCGCCATCGCCCGCATGATCGGGAGCGGGACCGACACCCGATCGGAGATCGCCGAACGAATGGCTTCGAAGAGTGCCGACTCGGCATCGGAGTCGTCGACCGCTCCCCAAGCTCCTGCCCTCACGACCTCGGCGAAGGATGCGAGATCGAGTTCGGGGATCACTGCGACGACCGGGATGTGAGCGTGCTCGGTCGTGAAGTCCACGAGTTCATCGACCACCTCGTCGGACGGGGCGAACACGACCACCGCTCGCCCGCCCCGTCCAGGGCGCCAGGCGGCGAGATCCGGGAACGACACCGATCCATACCCGAGATCGGTGATCATCGCCTCCATCCCGCGTTGCCACGCAGGCTTTCCACCTACGACTGCGATCCGCTGAGGCACACGTGGAGCGTACCTGGCAGTGTCCTGCCAGCGCCGCCGGCAGGGAACTGCCCGAAACCCGGCACCGCTCGACCCCGGCCCGTCATTGCACCGCGAGCTCGCGTATTCGATGATGGGGTTGTCCGAAGGCACACGGCATCGGACCGATCGCAGAGGAGCGATACATGTCAGAGGCAAACACGGCAGGTCGAGTTCAGGCCGGAGTCACAGGTCTTCTCAAGGGCACCGGCAACATCGTCCAGGGGGCCACGTCGGTCGTCAAGGACGCAGTGGTCACCACACTCGGCAACGTCGGAGACGTGGGTGGGGCGATCGCGTCCACCGCCTCGGACATCGTGACCGGAGCATTCGCCGCCGTGAACGAGGTCGGGACAGGCGCCGTCCGGACGGCAAAGGGCCTCGTCGTTGGACTCCTCGAAGGCGTCGGCGAGATCGCCACGGTGACCGTCGGAACCATCTCCGATGTCGTGCGCGCCGCGATCCACGGGACCGGCTCGATCGGCACGGATGCCGCTCTCACGGTTTCGGGCATCGCCGAAGGTGTGATCACGGCCACCAAGACCACCGGCGTCAGCCTCGCTGACGGTGCCGTGGCGCTCGGAAGCTCGGTCATCGGCGGCGTCAAGGAGCTCGGCACCAGTGCAGTCGACACGGCTTCGGCCACTGTCTCCGGAGCCGTCAAGGGCGCAGCCCAGATCGGCGGAGACGTGCTGGAGACGGCCTCGAACACAGCCAAGGGATTGGTCCAGGGTGCAGGCGCCGTTGGCGCAGACATCGTGGGTGTGACGACGGGCGCCATCTCGGGTGCCATCGCAGGCGCCAAGGAGCTGGGGCTGTCGGTCGAAGATGCAGCGTCGGCAGCCGCCACGGGTGCCTTCGAGGCCGCCGAGGCGATCGGCGAGTCCGCCGTACATGCGGTTCGTGACGTTGCCGCCTCGGGTGTGGACGGAGTCAAGGCCGTCATCAAGGGCGATCAAGAAACCGCCTGAACCACTGATCATCTCGAGTCAGGGCTCCGGATCTCCGGAGCCCTGATCGCGTCAGCGAACCGGCCCGTACAGGATCGTGCCCGCGAGCAACGGAATCGCTTCCAGCGCTGCGGGAGTTCCACTCGTCGTGAACAGACGACCGTGACGTTCGATCGGCTGGTCCGAGAGCTCTACGTCGAACGGCTCGAGCTCGTCTCTGGTGAGCCAGTGTCCCGCAGCACGTTGACCGGCGAGGAGACCCGTCGCGGCGAGCAGGAGGGTGCCCGTCGAGATCGACAGCACACCGTCACACGACGACGCGATCTCCCGAATGCGGTCGACGACCTCTTGGTTGCGTGCCATCGGCCGGCATCCGAATCCCCCGGGGAGCACGAGGACATCGGGCTTCGCTTCTGCGAGAAGCGCATCCGGGACGAAGACACTGCCTGGATCGATGCCGACGACGGCTTCGGGCCCGAGCCCGATCATCACGACATCGGTGTCGAAGGCTTCAGCCATCCGCGTCGCAGGCAGTGTCGCCTCACGGGTCATCACTCCCGCTCCGAGGAAGACGCCGACGGCCATGACCCGACCATACCGCTGGACCAGCCGGCCTCACCGGAAAGAACGCGCTTGACTCTTCCCCTGGGGGAGCATTCACGATGGATGTGAAAGGAGGTTCGAGCATGAGCCAGATGGTCCCGATCGGGCGGTTCTCGAAGATGACGAGACTGTCGATCAAGGCGCTCAGGTTGTACGACGAGATCGGGCTGCTCCTGCCGGCATGGGTGGACGACTCGTCGGGCTACCGCTACTACGAGCCGGGTCAGGCCAACCGCGCCGAAGCGATCCGGATCCTCCGCAGCGTCGACATGCCGTTGGAGGAGATCCGCGAGATCCTCGATTTCGAGGATCCTTCGGAGGCGAAGGCGGCCCTCAAGCGCCATCACGACCGACTGGTGACCCGCCTGTCGGACCAGCAACGCATGCTCACATACCTCGAGACCATCATCGACAGGGAGAAGATCATGCCGTACGACATCGCAGTCGAAGAGGTGTCCGCGCGCACGGTTGCCGCCGTCCGCAAACCGACGAGCCTCAAGACGATCGGCGACGACATCGGAGCAGGCTTCGGAGAGCTCATGCAGTTCGTGGGCGGTGCCGGTGCCATGCCGACCGGAGCGCCGTTCATCATCTACTGGGACATCATCGACGAGGAGACCAGCGGCGACGTCGAGTTGTGCGTTCCCGTGCGCGAAGGGCTCACGGGAACGGGCGGGGTCGAGGTCAAGACGCTGCCGCCGGAGGTGGTGGCATGGACGATGCATCACGGCCCGTACCGGGAGATCTCACCGGCGTATCACACGCTGACAGGCTGGATCTCCGAGCACGGCCACGAGATGACCGGGCCGCCTCGTGAGATCTATCTGAACGACCCGACGCAGGTCACCGAGTCCGAGCTCCTCACCCGGATCGAGTGGCCGATCAACGCCGAGGTCGGAGCGGAGGTCTGAGGCGCCACAGACACCCGACGTTTGTCGTCGTCGGCGGGTCCTCGCCCGCTGACGACGACGCCGGTTCCATCCTCTCCAGCGCGCCAAACGACCGGTGTGCACGGGCCGGGTCGCGCTCGGCTCGTCGGCGATCTGAGCCGAACTTCACCGCCAGGCCCCCCGACGGAGACGCCGCCCGTATCGTGGCCTCGTGACACGAGAAACGGTTGTGATCGTCGGCGGCGGACCCGCGGGGCTCGCCACCGCGGCATGCCTGACCAAGCGCGATATCGACCCGTTGATCCTGGACAGCCATGATGAAGTCGGAGCGTCGTGGGCGAACCGGTACGAGCGCCTCCACCTCCACACACCGCGGGTCCAATCGCGTCTACCGGGTATGCGCATCCCAGCCGAGATGGGTCGTTGGGTGGCCAAGGACGACTACGCCCGGTATCTCCGTGACTACGCAGCCCGACACCGGCTGCGCATTCAGCACCGCTCCAGAGTGGTGCGCGTGAATCGTCACCCGGACGGCTCGCATACGGTCGAAACCGAACTCGAGCCGGTCGACGCTCGCGCCGTCGTCATCGCGACGGGCTACAACCAGTCTCCGAGAATTCCCGACTGGCCCGGGCTCTCCGAGTACACCGGGGAGTTCCTTCACGCTTCCAGGTATCGAACCGGCGCCGACCATCGTGGACTCGATGTCCTGGTCGTCGGATCGGGCAATACTGGAGCAGAGATCTGCGCAGACCTCTGCGAACAGGGCGCAGCACGTGTGCGACTGTCGGTCCGGACGCCTCCCAACGTCATCCCCCGGGAACTCGGCCCGATCCCAACGACACTGCTGGGAATCGCCAACGACTACCTCCCGCCCGCTCTGGCAGACCCGCTCAACTCTGTCATCCAGCGGGCAACGATCGGCGATCTCAGCGCACACGGACTTCCTGCAGCTCCCGGCGGGGTGGTCGCCCAGATGAGGAAGACGGACGTCGTGCCGACCATCGATGTCGGGATGGTCGAACACCTCCGTGCCGGCGAGATCGACGTCGTCCCGGCAGTGACAGGGTTCACCGAGAGGACCGTCGTCTTGCGTGATGGCGCCGAGATCCAGCCCGATCTGGTGATCGCCGCCACCGGCTATCACCGCACCATCGACGGCCTGGTCGGCCACCTCGGTGTGCTCGAGAACGGTCGCCCAACCGTCGCTGGGGGCAAGACGCATCCAGCCGACCCCGACCTGTACTTCGTCGGCCTCTCCAACCCCATGAAGGGTCTCCTCCTCCAGATCAACCTCGACGCCCGCGCTGCCGCGAAGGCAATCGCCGCGTCGATGCGTTGATCGACGGCGAATCCCCCCTACCCGCTTTGCGGGTTCCTTCCCGCGGCGCCGACTGTTTTGACGCAGAGGCCAAGGGTGTCCCCCACGGAGTGGGGGAAGGTTCCTGGCCGGCGAGGAACGAGCCGGGGAGGTAGGGGCCAACTCCATCGCAGCCCACCCAAGCGCCATGGTGACAGTCGACTCTGTGCCTCCACTACGGCTTCGGTACGTTGGCGAGATGAAAGCACCCAGACTCACACTCCTCCTGATCGTGCTCGCGCTCGTCGCCTCGGCGTGCGGCGACACCTCGACCACCGACGATCAGACGACCACCACTGCGCCTCCAACGACGACCGCCGCACCGGCCACGACAAACGCTCCCACCCCGACGACTACGACGACCCAGGCAACCGCCGACGAACAGACCGTGCTCGTGTACTTCTCGGTCGACGGCGACGACTGTGCGGCGGTAGAGGCGTTCGAGCGCTCGGGACCGTCTGACACAGACCCGGTCCAGCTGGCGCTCACCGAGTTGCTCGGCGGCCCGACCTCGGAGGAGCAGAGCGCCGGCGCCGGCTCCTTCTTCTCGTCGGAAACCGCAGACGCATTGTGGGAACTCGACCTGACCGACGGGCTGCTCACAATCGAGTTCCGGGACATCCGGTTCCTCAACAACGCCTCGACGAGTTGCGGGAGCCAGGCCCTCTTGAGCTCGCTGACCAACACCGTGTTCCAGTTCCCCACCGTCGAGCGTGTGCGGTTCACGATCTGGGGAAGCTGCTCGCTGTTCTGGAACTGGCTGCAGACCGAGTGCAGTGAGGTGACCCGTGAGGGCACGGAACCGGCTCCGGTCGATGTCAGTTCTCT
>CBDTYK010000047.1:0-6884 GCA_965364595.1 uncultured bacterium | reverse complement strand
CAGCCCATGGTGATGCGCTCGGACGGGGCAGGGCGACCGCCGCGACCGAGCGCGGCTGGCGGAATCGACCGAGCTGGCGCTCGCCCGGGCCGGTGATGCGATCGTGGATGGCGTCGTCGTCTCGGATGAGGTGCTCGCCCGGATTCGGGCGGTCGTGGATGCGATTCTCGAGAGCGCCGATCTCTGCGATCAGACGGGCTCAGCCTCGACTGCACGCTGAGCTGCGAATCGACCGTGCCTGTCGGTGGCAGTCAGCGGTCGCGGAGACCTTTCCCTGCCTTGATGCGCTCGGCGTGTTTCTCGATGCGGGCGATTCGAGTCTCTGCCCGCTTCGCGTCCGAGAAGTAGAGGTTGTACTCCCGGCGGCGACCCGGAGTGAGCGACTCGAACGCCGCCTCCAGGGCAGGATCCTGCTCGAGGTGCCGGCGGAGGTCTTCGACGAGCACGAGCTGAGGCGGCGGCCCGACATCGACCCCTGCCTCCTCGACTGCGATCGCCTCCCGGAGGTATGCGGTGATCGTGTCGGCCAGATCTGACACCTCCTCGGCCGAAGTGAACTCGATCCGGCGCGCAGATCGTGAATTGGGTCCCTGCTCTCGGAGGACACCCGTTGCGTCGTCGAGAAGTGCACCCTTGAAGAACATCAGGGCGAGGAAGTCCTTCATCTCTTGGAAGATGGCGACGTTCTTGCCGCCGTGGGAATAGCACGGTTTGCCCCACTTGATCGCCTCCGTCAGCCCAGCCGCCAACAAGATCGGGCGTAGGGCCGTCATCTCGTCGGGCCACTGCTCCGAGCGCTCGATGTAGGCGTCGACCTTTGGATCCACGTTCGCTCCGACGATCACGTTCGATGAGCGTACCGCTCGGCATCGCTCTGGAGGCCCGACGGCCACGGAATATCTTCACTCAATCCGACGGAACCTCGTGCCGATGAGGCACCATGACATCACACGATCTTGAGTCGCTGACCGGCATCGGGCCCGCCACTGCGCAGACGTTGGTTGCTGCGGGTTTCGTCGATCGAGAGTCGATTGCGGCTGCGACAGTCGAGCAGCTGGTCGGTATCAGAGGCTTCGCCGAGGCACGCGCTTCTGCGTTGATCGCCGAAGCCCAGAACGCTGCCGAGAAGGTGGAGTCAGCTGATACCGGAGGCTCGACGGAGGCCACCGGCGAGGCGAAGGAGCCGGAACGGGATCGACGCCCGAAATCCGAGCGCAAGCTCAGAAAGAAGCTGCGAGCTCGCCACGCCGACTTGAAAGAACGTGCCAAGAAAGCGCGAAAGAAGTCGAAGAAGGTCTCGTCGAAGAAGAAGCGCAAGCGATGGGCGGCAGAAGCCGACCGGCTCGCCAAGAAGGCCAAGAAGGTCAAGAAGCGCCTCACGCAGCTCGGCTGAGCGTTCCACGCCGGAGCCCATAGCACGGCCGCACTCGAGATCAGACCGCGGCGAAGCAACCCGCGGCTCCCTTTCCAGACTGCTCTCGGGTCAGCCGGCAGCTCTTCGCAGCCGGTCCATCACGGCTCGGCCGACGCCGATCTCAGGTACCGCCTCGACCACGATGACATCGAGACCCACCTCTTCGCCATCCCGGAGCGCCGCGTAGAGGAGGGCGGCCAGTTCGCCCGCATCCTCGAATCGACCGAGTCCTGCGACGTCGGGAGGAGGGTCGGAGGTTGCGAGAAGGCCGACGCGTGCCCCACCCGCAGCCAGGTCCGCAGCGGCCGTCCCGGCCGTCCCGGCGGCGGCGATCTCCACCCGGCAGTCCGGCCGGTAGTGGCGGTGTCGGGTTCCCGGTGACGCTTGGACGTCCCCTTCTTCGCCTGAGTGCTCTGTGATGCCCAGGTCTTCGCGGGTAACAGCTCCTTCACGCAAGACGATGGGCTGGGTGCCACGGACGTCGACGACGGTCGATTCGATCCCGAACACGCAGCGACCGCCGTCCACGACGGCGTCGATGCGGCCGGCGAGGTCTGCCATCACATGGGCTGCACTGGTCGGCGATGGCCGTCCCGATCGGTTGGCGGAGGGTGCGGCGACCGGCACATCGGCCGCGCCGAGAAGCGCAATCGCAACCGGATGATCTGGTACTCGGACAGCCACGGTCATGAGCCCGCCGGTCGTGATCTCGGGCACCTCGGGCCGAGCGTCCAGAACCATCGTCAACGGACCGGGCCAGAACTCGTCTGCGAGTCGACGGGCGAGGGTTGGCACGTGGCGGACCAGTCTCTCGAGCCCGGCTAGGGCTGGTATGTGGACGATGAGCGGGTTGTCGGCCGGTCGTTCCTTCACTTCGAAGACGCTTCGAACCGCCATCGGATCGAGCGCGTTCGCTCCGAGGCCGTACACCGTCTCGGTCGGAAAGGCGACGAGACGTCCTGAGCGCAGCAGCTCACCGGCTGTCGCGAGATCGGTGTCGGAAGCAGTCAGGGTGCGTGTGTGCATTGGTCTCACAGAGCTGAGGCGCTCGGCGGACGGTACTCGCAACCACCGGTCAGGCAGCCCAGATGCCTGGGGCTGGTGGCCATGCTTCGTTCCGCGCGTGGACGCGCGGCCGGCTCAATTGCGTGACGCGTGCGTCACCGATGCGTGTCGCTCGATGCCTCGGTCAGGCTGCTGATCGCCAGTCGTTCACGACCCGCTTCATGGCTCCGAAGTTGGGCACCCAACCGACGCCGAACGCTCTCGGTGAGAGGACCGGCCCGGCATCGTTCCAGTAGGCCTCTCGGAAGCGCTCCATGGTGGGCTTGCGGAAGTCGTACGGGACGAAGCCGGCGACCTTGCCGTGCCAGGTTCGCTCGTTTGCGGGTGTCCGAAGCTCTTGCACCACTGCGAACACCCCGATGGCGACCAGCACCAGTCTCCACAGATCCTTCCCGGATGGTCGACGCTTCTGCTCGTTCTGCTCGTTCTTGTCGTCGTTCATGTTTCGAACGCTACAGATCCGATGCGATCGCCGTCGTCGGCGACTCGGAAGTGGCGAGGATGCGCCGACCGAGCGAGAATCCGGTCGATGGGTGACACATCACCGTGGTCTCGGGTGAAGAGCGAGATCTATTCGCTCCTCGGTCGCAACCCGAAGTCGAACCGAAGGCTCGTCGCGATCGCCGATCTCGAGTCCACACATGCCGTACTCGACGTGGGTTGCGGCCCGGGTGCCGCCGTGCGGGCAGCGGCAGGGTCGGTCGCTCGAGCGGTCGGAGTCGATCGCAGCGAGCCGATGATCGCCATCGCACGGCGCCGGTCGGGGCCTTTCCAGAACGTCGAGTTCGTTGCTGCTGGTGCCGAGGACCTGCCGTTCCCCGATGCTTCCTTCGATCGCGTCTGGACGATCCATGCGTTCCACCACTGGGAAGACCGCGATCTCGGCATCGCCGAGTGTCTGCGGGTGCTCAAGCCGGGCGGCCGTCTGCTCATCGTCGAGAGCGAGACCAGGAGTGGTCACGGACTCGATCGATCGAGGGCCTCCGACCTGGCCGACACCCTGCGCGCTGCCGGCTTTGCGAGCGGCTCGGTCTCCAAGCCACATCGAGAGATCGTCGTCACCGGAGTGCGTGGCGACTGAGCGTTTCAGCGGGTCGATGCCAGGAAGCTCTCGAGCTCCGCAGCGGTCGGACTGTTCAAGACTCCCGGCAGTCGTTGGCTCACGATCGCTGCCACCGCCGAAGCCGCCTCGATGAGCTGAGTGTCGTCGTGGTCCTGCAACATCCCGTAGATCATCCCGGCCCGGAAGCTGTCGCCCGCTCCCGTGGTGTCGCTGGCCTCGACTTCGAACGGGGAGAACCACTGCGGCGCCGTGTTCCGTCGGGAGTACAAGAGCGGCTTCGAGCCCCGTGTCAGGACGACGAGGCCTTCGCACTGCCGGGTGAACATCGACACGATCGCGTTCGGATCGTCGTTGTCGAAGGAGCGCAGGGCGAATTCCTCTGAGATGATCACGGCTGCGGCATGTCGTGCGAGATCGGAGTCCGGCGGCGTGTCGACCGTCACGTATGGCACGGATGCCTCACGGCACCACCGCGCTGCCTGTTCGGAAGCGTCTCCGAAGAACGGGTCGAGGCACACGACGTGAGCCGATTCGATGTCGCTGTGAGACGGGGGACTCCACGCTTCATCGGCGAGCATTCTGCCGTAGCTCCCGAACACGGTTCGCTCGCCGTTGCCCGAGAAGACGAGTTCGGTCACTGCATCGTCGTTGTCCATGGCGACCGAGCTGCAGTCGACCCCGGCGGCCGTCAGGAGCTCGAGCGTGCGTTTCGAGTCGGGATCGGATCCCAGACGGTTGCCGTTCAGCTTCGTGGCGACGCCGAGTCTCGCCAAGACATACGCGCCTCCCGCAGCTTCACCACCCAGTGAGGAGTGGATCCGCGTGATCTCTCCGTAACCGGCCTCGGAAGGGAATGCGCCGTCGAGCTCGATGAGCCTGCTCGGAGCGATCACCCCGTAGGCATACACCTGGTGCATTGCGTTCGTCCCATGGTCGCAAGCGGCGACCCTACCCGTTTGCCGCTCGGCCAATCCGGCTTGCGCGTCGATATATCGATCGAAGTCGATCTATGCTCCAGTACGAACCAGACACGGGAAGGCTCAGGCCATGCAGGAAGTAGTCGAGTGTTGTGCCCCGCTGCTCGAGGAACCGCTCGAGTCCGACGAGGCAACCATGCTCGCGCAGTGGTACGGGGTGCTGGCCGATCCCACCCGCCTGCGGCTACTCAGCCTCATCAGCGCTGCCGGGGAGGCCTGCGCGGCGTGTGATCTGGTGGATCCCCTCGGTGTGAGCCAGCCCACCGTCAGCCACCATCTCAAGGTGTTGCGGGAGGCGGGCCTGATCGAGAGCGAAAAGCGCGGTCGCTGGGTGTACTACCGCCCGGTTCCAGAGCGACTGGAGATTCTCAGTCGGGCGATCGGCCAAGCCTGAGCGCCGTCAAGGCGTGAGCTCGAAGTCGTCTCCAGGGAACACCCGTCCATTGAGTTGAACCTCCACCCCGTGTCGGCCCGGATAGTGGGTCCGGGTGGTGTGCTGTTTCACAGAAACCGACTTCGAAACGGTCGTTGCCTCTCCGGCTCCGAGGATCACCTCTGCTCCTTTGAAGACCTTTGGGCTCGTCGAGCCGTTCGCTTTGACGAAATGGACGATCAGATCCACCAGCGCACCAGCTTCGTCCTCGGACGGATTCACCAGCTGGACCTCGATTCTCACCTTCCCGCCGATCGGCACCGTCGCCGGGGTCACCGAGACGGCGGCGACTTCGACCGGTGAATCCGGCCCGAACCCCAGCACCTCCAGTGCCCCGGGATGACCCTGCTTGATCAACGTGCGAAGCCCATGTCGGACGAGGCGGCGCCGATCGGACGACCCACCTTCCCACCAACGTCGCGCCACATTGATCACGAGATCGGGATTGTCCTTCGAGATGTCGTTGAGGTTGTTCGCCACCGAGCGCCGAACGTACTCTTCGGTGTCGTCCTTGAGGATCTCCAGCAGCTCGATCACCGGGGTCGGGTCGGCCTGGAATGAGCGCAGTCTCGGCGCCCAGGGAAGCCGCGGGCGTGTGCCCTCCGACACCAGACGCCGGACGTGGACATCGGGGTCAACCGCCCACTCCCGCAGCCGGTTCAGTGTCTCGACCGGGTACCGCTCGAGATACGCGCGGATGCTGAATTCTGCGGTGAAGCGCTTCGTCAATTCGTACTGAGCGTGCATCGCCTCTTCGAAGTACTCGAGTCCGTGATCGGCGACGAAGAACACCAAGGGCAGATAGAGGAACCCTCCCATGCCGGTGAGTTCCCACTCTTCGATTTCGGGGCCGAGCGAATCCGTGACGATCTCGAGCGCGCGCTTTCGGTCGGTTGGCAGATGATCGGCCAGCACGTCGGCGATGTGTCGGGCTCGTTCGGTCAACTCCATCGCCTCGTATCCGACGAGACACCGATCCACGAACGAAGGCCCGTCGAAGTCGGGCTCCGTGGCACCGATCATCTGGGCGAGTGTCCGCGGAACCTCGGGCCCGAACGAGTTCTTGAGTGGCTCGGCCATTTCGCACGAGACTAGGGATTTGTGGTTGGCCGTCCTTCAGTTGACCCACATTTCGCGCGCTCTGCGTTAGAGTCTCACTCAAGCGGGTTGGATTCAGGGGCTGATCGAAAGGTTGGTCTAGTGGGTCGTTTCGAGGGGTCAATCAAAATGCATGGCGACGACGACTCGCCGCTCGACGTCGTCATCGACCTCGAGAACGAACGCATGCTCATCCGCACCAAGTCGACCGTGTTGGGCGAGTGGTCACTGAACGACGTCGGCGTCCACAGCGAGAACGACGGGTTCCATCTCCGGATCGAAGGAGAACAGGTCATCCTCCGAACCGAGGACGATGCCGGCTTTGCCACCGAAATCGGTCTCAGGTCCGCCTCTCCCCGGCTCCGCCGACTCATGGGAGCTCGACGCAAGACCTGACGTCACCCCACCGCCCTCGGACCTATCCTGTCGGCGTGTCCGATGAGCGTTCCTTCGATCCCCGAATCCTCATTGTCGGGATCGCCGGAGGTTTCGTCGGCGGGTTCTTCGGGGTCGGCGGCGGCATCGTGCTCGTTCCTCTCATCCTCTGGGTGCTCAAGACCGAGCGGCATCGTGCGCACGCAACCTCCCTCGCCGCCATCATCGTCATCGCCATCGCCGGCATGGCCGGTTTCGCCATAGAGGGCGAAGTGAACTGGGTCGTTGGTGCGGGTCTCGCAGTCGGTGGCGTCCTCGGCGCCGCCTACGGCGCCAATCTGATGGATCGGCTGAGCCCGACGACACTCAG
Organism: uncultured bacterium; assembly: GCA_965364595.1. Lineage (GTDB taxonomy): Bacteria > Actinomycetota > Acidimicrobiia > Spongiisociales > ZC4RG35 > JAHEDH01. The sequence goes on along the minus strand of CBDTYK010000047.1, from coordinate 89 downwards.
GAACGTCTTCGCCGCCGTGCTGATCATCGCCGGACTGCGGATGGTGATCGGATGATCGACTTCATCGGAGCCGTGCTCATCGGTCTCAC
>CBDTYK010000046.1:0-6944 GCA_965364595.1 uncultured bacterium | reverse complement strand
CCGCCGTACTAGGCACCGTCAGTGACAGCGCAACTTCCTTCGATGGGCCCTGCAGGATTCGAACCTGCGACCAACCGGTTATGAGCCGGCCGCTCTAACCACTGAGCTACGGGCCCGAGGGGCTTCATTTTAACACTTATTGATGCAACCGCGTAGGTCGGGCTGCGAAATGAAAGCCGCCTTGACGGCGGCTAGAGCGGGCGACGGGATTCGAACCCGTGAATGTCAGCTTGGAAGGCTGATGCCTTACCACTTGGCGACGCCCGCTTGCCCGCCAATTCTACCGCTGCGCAGTAGGCGGGTCAAGCTACCTTTGAACTCTCTTCAAGAAATTGAAAAAGATCAGTATGATGCCGCTTCTTTGCAGCCACGCCGGCCCGGAAGCTGGCAGTGATCGGCGCCCGCCCATGCGAGCTCTCGGCACTCGGGATACACGACACGGTGCTCACCGGAGGCGAGTACATCGACTCGGACTACGCCCGCCGTCGGGCGGAGAGTTTCATCGTGGCGGTCGACTGTACGGAGCCGGGCGAGGTGTGCTTCTGCGCTTCGATGGGCACTGGACCGGCAGCGACCAACTTGTTCGATCTGGCGATCACCGAACTCCTGGCGGACGGCGATTGGGAGTACGTGGGCCGGTACGGAAGCGAACGAGGTGAAGCGATCCTCGAACGGGTCACGCACCGTCATCCCGACCAGATCGAGGTCTCGCTCGCACGCTCCGCCGTGTCGGCCGCCTCGGACCGGATGGGGCGCGAACTCGACACCGTCGGTCTCCCCGGCTATCTCGCCTCACACCGGGAGCATCCGCACTGGGCTGCGATCGCCGAACGGTGCCTTGCCTGCGGCAATTGCACCCAGGCGTGCCCGACCTGTTTCTGCGTCAACACCATCGACACCTCGAGTCTCGACGGCACCACGGCGGAACGGGCGGTGCGATGGGATTCGTGCTTCTCACTCGACTATTCGTACATGGGGGGACGGCCACAACGTTCGTCGATCGATGCCCGATACCGGAAGTGGCTCACTCACAAACTGTCTGGGTGGGTCGACCAGTTCGGCACCTCGGGTTGCGTCGGCTGCGGCCGCTGCATCACGTGGTGCCCGGTCGGCATCGATTTCACAGCCGAGATTCCGAAGATGATGGAGCTCGTCGATGCCTGAGACCGCGAACGCAATGATCCCGCGCGCCTTCGAGATCGTGGCCAAACGTCGAGAGACCCACGATGTCACGACACTCATCGTCGAACCGGCTGACGGCCAGTCGTGCTTCGGCTTCGTACCGGCCCAGATCGGGATGATCGGCATTCCCGGCGTGGGGGAGGTTCCGATCTCGTTCTCCAACCATCCGGACAGCAGCCGATGCCTGTCCGTCACGATTCGTGCGGCCGGCGCCATCACCACAGCGATCACCAGCGCCGAGGTTGGCTCCGTCCTCTCGGTTCGCGGACCCTACGGGACCGCGTGGCCGATCGACGCGACGACGGGACGCGACGTGCTGTTCGTTGCGGGCGGCCTGGGTCTCGCTCCCCTCAGGTCGGCGATCTTCGCCGTGGCCGAAAGCGACTCGCGCGGTTCAGTCGGCATCGTCTACGGCGCAAAGACCCCACACGACATGCTGTTTCGTGGGGATCTGGAGATCTGGAACGAACTCGACGACGTTCGAGTGCACCTGACCGTCGACCAGGGCGACGACGGCTGGGAAGGAGAGATCGGGCTCGTCACGGGCCTGTTCGACCAAGCGCTCGATCGCCTCGAGAACCCCCTTGCGGTCATGTGCGGGCCCGACGTCATGCTGGTCAACGCCTGCCGAGAGCTCACCGAACGCGGGATTCTCCCCACCGACATCTGGTTGACGATGGAACGGAACATGAAGTGCGGCATCGGCCTGTGCGGCCACTGCCAGTTCGGGCCGCTGTTCGTCTGCAAGGACGGGCCGGTCTTCCGGTGGGACCAGGTGTCCGAGCTCTATTCGGTCAAGGAGGCGTGAACGTGGCGAAGCCGACTCTTGCCGTTTGGAAGTTCGCATCGTGCGACGGGTGCCAACTCAGCTTGTTGGATCTCGAAGACGAGCTCCTCGACATCGCCGGTTCGATCGACATCGCCCATTTCCCCGAAGCGACCAGTGCGCATGTCGACGGCCCGTACACGGTGTCGCTCGTGGAGGGCTCGATCACCACGCCTCGCGATCTCGAACGAATCCAGATGATCCGCGCTCAGTCGGACATCCTCGTCGCAATCGGCGCATGCGCCACGGCCGGAGGCATCCAGGCGCTGAAGAACCTCGCCGATGTCGACGAGTTCATCCGTCTCGTCTACGCGACGCCGTCCTACGTCGACTCGCTCGCGACCTCGACACCGATCGGATCGCATGTCGAAGTCGACATCGAGGTGCGCGGCTGCCCGGTGAACAAATACCAGCTTCTGGAGCTGGTCGCCGCGCTCCTCGCCGGGCGGAAGCCCGACCTTCCCACCTATCCGGTGTGCGTCGAGTGCAAGGCGCGCGGCGTCAGCTGCATCATGGTCGCGGCAGGGACGCCGTGTCTCGGCCCCATCACGCAGGCCGGGTGCGGCGCAATCTGCCCGGCGTTCGACCGGGGATGCTATGGATGCTTTGGTCCGTCCGAGACCGTCAACACGGATTCGCTCGCCGATCGCTGGCGGCAGCTTGGAGTCGATGACGAGCGGATCGCCCGTTCACTTCGGACGTTCAATGCGGAAGCTCCGGAGTTCGCAGCGGCAGCTGCTTCGGTCGAGACGCGGGGAGGCTGATGGTGCACAAGACTGACCAGTTCCGATCCTTCCGCGTCGAGGAGCTTTCGCGAGTCGAGGGCGAGGGCGCTCTCGACGTGGTGCTCGACGGCGACGAAATCATCGATCTGAAGTTCAAGATCTTCGAGTCCCCGCGCTTCTTCGAGGCCTTTCTCCGGGGCAGGAGCCACACGGAGGCCCCGGACATCACCGCCCGGATCTGCGGGATCTGCCCCGTCGCCTATCAGACGTCGTCGATCAACGCCATGGAACAGATCCTCGGAATCGATGTCGACGAGTCCATCAGAGACCTCCGGCGGTTGTTCTACCTCGCCGAGTGGATCGAGAGCCATGCGCTGCACATCTACCTCCTGCACGCCCCCGATTTCCTCGGCTACCCGAGCGGCGTGGCGATGGCCGCCGACCTCCCCAATGAGGTGCGGGACGCGCTGCACTTGAAGAAGATCGGCAACGATCTGATGGCGTTGATCGGTGGGCGCGAGGTTCATCCGGTCAACGCGAAGGTCGGCGGGTTCCACAAGGCGCCCGACAGAGCCGCGTTGGCTGCCATCACCACCGAATTGGAGTGGGCCGTAGAGGCGTCGTTGCGCACCGTCTCGCTGGTATCGGGGTTCCCCTTCCCGGAGCTCGACCTCGAGTACGAGTTCGTGGCGCTCTCCGATCCCGCCGAATACGCCATCATCGACGGCCGGATCCGGTCCACCGAGGGCATCGACGCATCGGTCGACGAGTTCAACGACATCTTCGTCGAGGAGCACGTCGAGTGGTCGAATGCGCTCCACGCCCGGGTGCGAGATCGCGGCTCGTATCACGTCGGACCGATGGCGCGCTTCAACCTGAATCGCGACCGCCTTCATCCCGTTGCACTCGATGCGGCCCGAGATGTCGAGTCGACGGTCGTGAACCCGTTCCGCAGCATCGTGGTTCGTGCGATCGAACTCGTCCACGCATGTGCGACGAGCCTCGACATCATCGCCCGATACAACCCCCCTTCACCACCGGCCGCCAGCGGTCTCGTCCGAGCCGGCGAGGGTCACGGCGCATCCGAGGCGCCGCGGGGGCTGTTGTATCACCGGTATCGCGTCGACGACGCCGGACTCATCACCGATGCCCAGATCGTGCCACCGACGTCGCAGAACCAGCTTCGAATCGAAGAGGACCTGCGGAGGCTGATCCCCACCATCGCGGAGATGTCCGACGAGGAGATGCAGCACCGGCTCGAGCAGGCGATCCGGAACTACGACCCGTGCATCTCCTGCGCAACCCACTTCCTCGATCTGAGGGTGACGAGGTCATGATCGTGATCGGTGTGGGGAATCGGTCACGTGGCGACGACGCTGTCGGCATCCGTGTGGTCGAGCGCCTCAAGGGGTCCGTCGAGTGTTACGAGTCCAACGGTGATCCATCGGAGCTGATCGTTCTGTTCGGATCCGCCACGGACGTGGTCGTCGTCGATGCGATGGTCTCTGGCTCGCAGCCCGGAACCATCACGACCACAGAGATCGCCCTCGGCATCCCTCCGTCGGCTGCAGTACCGCTCCGCTCCCGGACCTCGACGCATGGTTTCGGCGTCTTCGAGGCACTGGAGCTTGCCCGCATTCTGGGCACGATTCCGGAGCGTCTCACCGTGATCGGGATCGAGGGTGCCGATTTCTCGCCGGGCGCACCGCTGAGTCCGATGCTCGAACGTTCCGTGGCGCAGGCCGCCGATCTGATCCTCACGCTCGCCGCAGCGGAGAAGGTCTGAGCCATGTGCCTTCCACGCATCGATCGAATCGTCTCCATCGACGGCGACGAGGCACTCACCGAGCATGGCGGTACCGGCGCAATCAGCATCCTGTGCGTGCCGACGGCGGCAGTCGGCGATCACGTGATGATCCACGCTGGACACGCCATCCAGCTCCTCGATCCGGACGAGGCCGCTGAGCGCCAAGCGATGATTGCGTCGGTTCGCGGACAGGGCTTTCGCCTCTGACCGAGCGGTCGCCGACGATCAACGATGAGGACGGTTACGACCCGGGATCACCGGTTGTGAGGTTCGTGCAGTGGGGTGGAACGATGATCCCGGGTCGATTCGCGGCCCGAAGTCTCGCACGACGCCGACGGGGGCAAGTCAGTGACGGATGGCGCTCGCTGGCCACCGCCGACCGCAACGTGTGTCACCAGCGATGATCCGACGTCGAAGGCCGAGATCGCGCTTGTGCACCTGAGCGGGTTTCCCGACTACGACCGGCGCTGTATCAGATGACTGCGCTCGGAGCGGCAGCGCGGGCGGTGTCTTCGGAGACGGAACTCGGGATCGTCCGCCCCGCCATCATCGGTCGCCTCGAACGATGAAGACATCACACGCAGCCGTGTGAATGACGCCGTGGCTCGTGCTGCCGAGTACCAGTGACGCCAGATCGCCTCTCCCCCGGTTTCCGACCACGATCAGGTCGGCGCCGATCTCCTCTGCATGATGGACGAGCATCCTCGCCGCCCCACCGGTGAGGTCGTTCGTCTCGATATCGAGGTCGTCGGCCTGCTCGAGGATCGGCTGCGCAACCGCCCAGACCGCCTCGGCTTCTGCGGCTCGCATCTGCTCCACGTTGACGGCGGCTCCGAGGTCGTACACGAACGGCATCTCGAAGACGTGCACCACCTCCAGCGCTGCACCGAAGGCACGAGCCAGTTCGATTGCTCGCCCCAGGACGGCAGTGGAGTAGCTCGAGGCATCGACTCCAACGAGGATCCGCATGTTGACGCCCTTTCCATCGTTCGATCCCGGTTGTCACCGGGGGCGGCCATCCACCGCACCGCCTGCGCTCAGTGTCTCGTCACTCCGGCAGGCAGAAAAGCGACGAATGTCACATGTCTCGAACGTCCACTCTCGAACGCCGATGGACGAAGCCACCGCACCCACACGCCGTTCGAGTCCGAAGGTCTGACGTGGGAGTCCGTCTCAGACGACCGTGAGGACGGCGATCGGCGATTCGTGCTCCACCCGGTGCGTCACGCTGCCGAGCAGCGCACCGGTGAACCCACCGAGACCGCGCCGGCCCATCACGATGAGGTCGGCGTCGACCTCTTCGGCCAGGTCGACGATCCGCTTGGCAGGATCGCCTGCGATGACATGTTCGTGAATCCAATTCGCCCCGGCCGCCTTCAGTCGCTGGCTGGCCCTGGCGACGAGCTCCCGACCGAGGTCGGTCTCGTATCCGAGCGTTGCGACATAGGCATGCTCGATCTCGATGTAGGACTCGGCAGACAGCACCATCTCCGACGCACGTGGCGGGACGACGTTGAGCAGGTGAATGGTGTCCACGGACCCGTCGGTCACGAGCTTCACAACCGCCTGCAGCGCCCGGTCGGCGTGCTCTGATCCATCGAGTGCGACTACCACGGTCTTGAACATGGCTCCATCATGGGAGGCGGTGAGAGGCCCCCACCACGGACCTTCGTCCCAACCTCGGTGGCCCCCGAAACACTTCGGCACGCCGGGACGTTCTCCGGAAGCGTGTGACCGACTGCCCTATGCGCGCAGCTCGGCTCGGCTCATACTCCCCCGAGAGCAAAGGAGTTCAAACATGTCCACATGGGTGTACGGGTTCGATCAGATCGAGGACGCAGAGCAGTTCGTCGGCGGCGAATGGGAAGAGGTTCGAGGGCTACTCGGCGGCAAAGGCGCCAACCTCGGCGACATGACGAGGATCGGCGTGCCGGTACCTCCGGGATTCACGATCACGACTGAGGTATGCGACGCCTACGACGCCGCGCTGGCGAGGATCGAGGAGGCAGCCGGCAAGCGATTCGGTGATCCGTCGAATCCGCTGCTCGTCTCGTGCCGCTCCGGCGCCAAGTTCTCGATGCCCGGCATGATGGACACGGTTCTCAACATCGGACTGAACGACGCAGTCGTGAACGGCATGATCGAGAAGACCGGCGACCCGCACTTCGTCTTCGACTCGTACCGTCGCCTCATCCAGATGTTCGGCTCGGTGGTTCTCGGCATCCGGGACGAACCCTTCGAACACGTGCTCGAACGCGCCCGCGCCGCCCGCGGCGTCGCCGAAGACTCGGAGCTGACCACCGAGGACCTCGAAGGGGTCATCACCCGATTCCGTCAGATCATCGAGCGCTATTCGGGCCGGCCGTTCCCAGACGAGCCGATCGACCAGCTGAGACTGGCCATC
>CBDTYK010000045.1:0-6963 GCA_965364595.1 uncultured bacterium | reverse complement strand
GGTCCCACGACGCTGTGACGAAGCCGGCATCGCGATCCGAACGCGGGAAGGCCACGAGATCTGCAGCAGCCAAGAGCGTCGGGACGCCTTCGCTCCAGACCGACACCGCGTCGGTCATGCCGGTTGCCTCCTCGTCGCGAACGATCAACGATCCGACGAACACTCCGGTTCCGACGAGATCCTGGAGCAGTCGTCGTGTGCTGTCGGCTTCCCTCGCCCAGTCGATCCGGGTGAGCCGACGCCACGCCAGGTAGGCGGGGTGGCCGGACTCGAGCCGCAGATCCGACCATCGGCCTTCGCTGTAGCGCAGCGGACGCAACGACACTGGCCGACCTCGACCTGATGCTTCGAGGCTGGCCTCGAACATGTCGATCAAGGCAGTCGGATCGTCGGCGGCTGCGGCGAAGAGGTCACCTGCAGTGGGCGTGCACACCACGATGTCGCCAGCGAAGGGAAGACGGTCGAACAGGCCGCCGGTCAACAGCCGGGCGGAGACGTACTCGTCGCCGCCGACGAGCCGGAAGATGCGTTCGTCCGTACCCACCCATCCGAGGACGGGCATCGACGAGAGGTTGGAGAGCGCGATCGCCAGCGCGTCCTCGTAGGAGCGATCCCAACGATGCAGGAGCGACTCGGGAAGCGAGAGCAGCGAGTGTGTTCGATCCCAGACCAGGCCTACGAGGACGGTGTCGGTGATCGGCCGGACAGCGAGCGGTTCGTGTCGGGCGTCCCTCTGGAGTGCCGTCAGTCTGTGAGCCTCGACGAACGACCGAGCCCGCAGACCTGGCAGCAGTGTGTCGACGTCCTCGGTGCGATCCGGTGTGTCTTCTGCGATGAGGAGTTCGTTGAGAGCGGACTGGAGCCATGCATCGGCCTCGTCGGGTGCCAGGTCGCGGTAGTGCTGTCGGAGTCCTGCGAGGTTCAGCTGGACGTCGTCGAACGCAATGGCATCGAGGCCGGGCATGGGTTCGACGGGGATCTCGCCACCGAGGACCTCCTGCGCGATGCGGATGGTCTCCCGTTCGAACGTTGCGCGCCTGCGTCTGAACAGCTTCACGGCCGCGCCGTTCCAAGCCAACCGGCCGTGTGACACACGACGACCGTGCCGGGCCGCGCATTCCGTGGAACGTCACCCACCCGGGATCCCCGGGCACCCCCGCGTGACATCGAATGTCCTTTCGGTGCTCGTGTCGACCCTACCGGACATCGCTCGAGATGGCCAGGCCCCGAGCGGTCACCGGGGACTAGGACGAACGTCTCTTGGCACTTGACGACCGTTGCGTAGGCTCTTCGGCAGGAGGTGCACTTGACCGTCTTCGACTCAGTTCACTACCAGGACCACGAGCAGGTCGTGTTCGCTGCAGACCCTGCGAGCGGATTGAGAGCCATCATCGCCATCCACTCCACGGCGCTGGGCCCGTCACTCGGAGGCACACGGTTCTACCCGTACGCCAGCGAAGAAGAAGCCTTGAACGACGTCCTCCGGCTGTCGCGCGGCATGACGTTCAAGGCAGCTGCGGCTGGACTCGACCTGGGTGGGGGCAAGGCCGTGATCATCGGCGATCCCAAAGAGCTGAAGAGTGAGCGTCTGTGGCGCGCCTACGGGCAGTTCGTCGATTCACTCGGCGGCCGCTACATCACCGCCGAGGACGTCGGCACGACGACGGCGGACATGGAACTGATCCGACGCGAGACACGCTGGTGCTTCGGTACGCCGCTCTCCGAAGGGGGTTCGGGTGATCCGTCACCGGCGACCGCTCGGGGCCTCATCGCCGGACTCAGGGCGGTTGCGACCCGGCTCCGAGGTGACCGGGATCTCAGCGGCCTGCGGGTAGCGATCCAGGGCGTTGGCAAGGTCGGGTATGCCTACGCAGGCCTCCTCACCGAGGCGAGAGCCGAAGTCATCGTTGCCGATATCGACGACGGAGCGGTCGACCGAGCCGTCCGAGACCTCGGCGTGAAGTCAGTGCCACTCGACGAGATCCTGACGGTGGACTGTGATGTCGTGTCTCCGTGTGCGCTGGGGGCCGGCATCAACGCCGACACGATCCCGACACTCGCGTGCTCAGCGATCCTCGGCTCGGCCAACAACCAACTCGCAACCGACGAAGACGCGTTGCGCCTCGCCAAGGCCGGGATCCTCTATGCCCCGGACTTCGTGGTGAACGCAGGCGGGCTGATCAACGTGAGCCAGGAACTCCGTGGGTACACCGAGGCGGGAGCGAATCATCGGATCGATCGGATCGAACAGGCCACTGCGACCATTCTCGACCTCGCAGACGCCGAAGGCATCACGCCGAACCAGGCAGCCCTTTCCATCGCCCAGCAGCGGATCGCCGCAGTCGGCGGCCTCCACCGTTTTCAACCGCTTCACGACTGACTCCATCGACAGTCGATCGCGTGGTGAGGAACGTCGTGAGATGGCAACCCCGTGCGCTGCGACGCTCCCTTGGCTTGCTGGGCCCCAAGGGTCAGGGACTGGGGTCGCGTCGGCGGATCCAGGCGGCGAACAACGGGTCGACCAGCTCGAGATCCTCGTCGTACGGCCGCCAGGCCAGGCTGCGTCGCTCGAGGGCTGCAGTCGCCTTGGTCGCCGTCCCCTTCGGCAGTCCGAGGCGTCCAGCCGCTGCCCCGTACGGGGGCTCTCCCCATGCCAGGAGGCGAGCCATCTTTCGTTGACCGGGCTCGAGACCGGCCTCGACAGCGATGAACTCGTGTTTGCTGCGACGCATGGCTGCCTCGAATGCCCGCATCCAGGTGTCCTCGTCGGCCGTGCCCCCGGGATCGGTCTCCTCCCAGGTGTGATGTGCCAGAAAGGCGGCGCGCTGGGGGTGTCCCCTGGCGGCGTCGAGCACGTGGGGGAGCGCGCCTCCCATGACACGCCCAGTCGCCTCGAACTTGGCCTCTATGAGGTCGGCGAGATCGTCGTTCTTGAGACGACCGAGCCTGAACTGCTCGGCCTGCCCGTACAGCGGAGCAGCCTGGGAGCCGAAGATCGTCGTCAGGATCGACTGCTCGGAACCCGCGAACAGATACGACAGCCAGTCACGCTGATGCTGGATCGTGGCCCTGACGAGGGCTTCTGCGTTGGGCACGTCGGCCACGGCCTGGAATTCGTCCATCACGACGAGCGCCCGCATCTCGATGTCGGCGGCAACGATGTGCGGCAGGCGAAGCAGCTCTTCGAGCATGTGCGGCGCGTCGCGATCGGGCCGGCGAACCCGGACCGACGCCGGCCCCATGCCCAGCTGGGCGGACAACTCCGGGTGGCGACCGGCCTTGCGCCGGAGGGCCGACGCGAACTTCGAGTCCGGCATCGACTGGAACGACTGGCCGATGCGGTTCGCCATGTCCTCGACCGTCTGGACACCGAGGAAGTCGACCAGCACGACCGCCAGTTCGTTGGTGGCGAGCGCGTCCTGACGGATGCGATGGATCAACGAGGTCTTTCCGTATCGGCGAGGCGCGTACAACAGCACGAACCGTCCGTGCATGGCGCGATCGGTCAAGGCGGCGATCTCGGTCGAGCGCCCGACGACGTCCTCTGGCGGTGCCGGGCCGTCGAACACGAACGGTGAGGTCTCGATCTGCATGGCGGGTCCCCCTGCGAAGTGTTCCCGCAGCGTACCAACAACGTTCCCTTGGGGGGCACCACGGGGATGGTCCTGGACACCTGCGGATGGCCGGGTAGGTTGTCAACCGATGAAACGGGGGAACCTGACCGCCATCGTCGTCGTGTTGATGCTGCTCGGCGTGCCGCTCGGAGCACTCGAGCCGGGCGGCACCTTCGTCGACGACGACGGCAGCCCGCACGAACCGAACATCGAGGCGCTGGTCGTGGCTGAGATCACCAATGGGTGCGCCGCGGACCGGTTCTGTCCCACCGACCCCGTCGACCGTGGTCAGATGGCGGCCTTCCTCGATCGAGCACTGGACCTGCCCGACGCCCCACCCGCGCCGTTCACAGACACCCAGGGGCCCTTCACCACCGAAATCGACCGCCTCTACGCCGCAGGCATCACTGCAGGATGCGGCCCCACCACCTACTGCCCGAACGACCTCGTCACCCGCGGTCAGATGGCGACGTTCATCACGCGCGCACTCGGGTTGCCGCCGGTTCCCGTGGAGCCGCGTCCGCTCCCGGTGGCAGGGAATCCGAACGGTTCGGCGTTCGTCCCCGCCGAGGCTCGCGCCGTCGATACGTCCCAGCCGACCACGGTGATCGGGAACGGGACCGCCGGCTCATGTACCGCTCAAGCAGTCGTCGACGCGGTGGCGACGGGTGGGATCATCACGTTCGACTGTGGCCCCGACCCGATCACCATCCCGATGACCCAGACCGCACGTGTCTTCAACAACGCCATCCCCGACGTGGTGATCGACGGCGGGGGGCTCGTGACGCTGAGCGGTATGGGGGAACGACGCATCCTGTACATGAACACCTGCGATCCGTCACTGGTGTGGACAACGCCGCGCTGCGACAACCAGGACCATCCTCGGCTGGTCCTCCAGAACCTGACGTTCGTCGATGGCGACGCCACCGGAGAGACGATCGACGGTGGGGGAGGAGGCGCCGTGTTCGTCAGAGGAGGACGCGTCCGGGTTGTCAATGCCCGGTTCTTCTCGAATCGATGCGACTCGGTCGGGCCAGACGTCGGTGGCGGAGCACTCAGGGTCCTGTCGCAGTACCAGGGGCTCCCGGTCTACGTGGTGAATTCGACCTTCGGCGGTAGAGCAGACCTCGGGAACGTCTGTTCGAACGGCGGTGGCACCAGCAGCATCGGCGTGTCGTGGGTGATGCTCAACTCGCTGTTCTCGCACAACGCCGCGATCGGGAACGGTGCCAACCCGGCACGCTCCGGCACACCCGGCGGAGGGAACGGCGGCGGGATCTACCTGGATGGCAATCTCATGCGCCTCGACATCTACGACACCGTGATCAATGACAACGTCGCCAACGAAGGCGGCGGCGGCATCTTCTTCGTCAGCAACAACCGCACCGGCACCATGTCGATCATCGACTCGACCCTCCGGAGCAACCCGAGCCTGGGTTTCGAGACGCGGGGCTTTCCCGGCATCTTCGTGCTCGCCGCTGCACCGCCAACCGTGGTCAACTCGACGATCGAATAGCCTCACACCGGTAGCCTGCAAGGGTGTCCGGCCCGACCATCGCACCGTTCGTGCAGCGCTGGAGAAGCGGAGAGCGTGCTCGTGTTCTGCTCATCCACGGCCTGTCTGCCTCTTCGGGACAGTGGTGGCGCATCGCCCCGCAGATCGCTTCGCTCGGTTGCACGGTCGTGGCTGCTGATCTGCGGGGGCACGGCAGCTCGCCCCCAGCCGAGTCGTACACGTTCGAGGAGATCTCGAGCGATCTCGAGCAGCTCGGCGACCACTGGGACTTGATCATTGGACACAGCCTCGGTGGTCCTATTGCGTGTGTGCTCGCAGGGCGCCTCGGATCGGTCGGCGCGGTGTTGCTGCTCGATCCCTTCATGGATGCCGCCGACGGCAGGTTCGACGAACTCGTCGCCGAGCAACTCTCGGAGCTCGACCCGATGGCGACCGCCGATTCGATCAGGGATCAGCATCCCAGCTGGCACCCCGAGGAGTGTTTCCGCAAGGCGATCAGCGCACGTCTGACGAGTCCACACGTGGTAGAACGCTGTCTCGGTGACAACGCTCCGTATCACCACCTCGGGCTGCTCGAAGCACTGAGCGTGCCGGTCTTGATTCTCGGTAGTGACCCCGACGCAGGGTCGCTGTTCGATCCCGAGTCGATGAAACGCGTGCGCAACAGCTTCGTCGACTACCGGATGGTGCCGGGAGCGGGGCACAGCATCCAGCGGGAGCACCCAGAGGCGGTAGTCGATGCTGCCCGCAGCCTTCTCGACCTGTGACCTCCGGCCGTGGACGCCGTCGCCTCAGTGGCTCACCATGAGCGGATGGCAGTCCACGATCCAATCAACGGGCTCCGAGTCGGCGCTCTGGCCGGAGGCCTGCTCGGTGCCCTCATCACAGCCCTGACCAGCACGTCGTACGCGTGGGTGGTGTTGGTGCTCGGCATCGCGGGCGCGGCGATCGGCTTCTTCACCGAGCGATCTCGCCAACGCAGCGACTGACAGATCAGATCGGGGCGGGCTCCCCGGCCACCGTGAAGTCCATGACGTCGAACGGCGCACCGCCCGGATCCTCGAGAACGGCGAAGTGCCCGATCTCCACCGGCATCGCCTCGACGAGGACACTTCCTCCGAGATCGATCGCCGCTCGCTCGACGACCTCGCAGCTCTCGACGGTGAAGTACACCGACCAGTGGGACGGCGCCTCGGCCGGCACCTGGTCCGGCATCGGCAACATGCCGGCGATCGACTCCCCGTTGAGGAGGAAGTTGGTGTATCCACTCTGTTCGCTGTCGCTGTCCCAGCCGAAGATCTCGTGATAGAACTCGGCGCAACGTTCGGTGTCCCGAGTCAGAACCTCGGTCCAGCAGACGGAACCGGGCACCATCGAATACCACGTGGCATCTACCGGTGTCTCGCCGGATATGAGAGCGAACATGGCCCCGGTCGGATCCGCTACGACGCTCACTCGTGCCCCGTTCGGGATCTCGAAGGGTGGTTCCAGGACGCGACCTCCGGCTGCTCCGACCTTCTCGACCGTCTCGTCGATGTCTTCGACATGGAAGAACACCGTCCACATCGCCGGCGCGCCTTCCATCTCGGGAGGCTGCGCCATCATGCCGCACACTTCGCGGCCGTCAACGGAGGCAACGTGATAGTCGCCCATCTCAGTGACCTCCGTCCGAAACTCCCACCCGAGCAGATCGCGATAGAACTCGATGCTCTCGTCGACATCAGGGGTGGAGAGGTCCGCCCAGTTGGGGGCGTTGAACGTCGAAATCGTCACCATGTACCGAACCTCCTCGTCGTTGAGGCGATCAGGTGCGTCGCCGGCGCCGGGCCACCG
>CBDTYK010000044.1:0-6982 GCA_965364595.1 uncultured bacterium | reverse complement strand
GCGAACGCTGGTTCCCTGGGGCTCGGCCTCGCTGTTGCACGATCCTTGTCCGAGATCATGAACGGGAGCCTGGTGTACGAGCGACGCAACCAGAAGTCGTGGTTCATTCTCACTCTGGTGAGGGCCGATGCGGTATCGAAGCCGAGCGAGACTCAGCTCAGCAAGCGTTGAAGCGCTTCGATCTGTTGCGCCACTGAGTCGAACGATCCGCCGCCGCTCGATCTGCGCCGTCTGACCGACTGCTCGGCGTCTGCCAGCGTCACATCCCCGGGCTCGAAGCGGGAGTCGATGGCGAACAGGTCCTCGGCCGTCACCTCGGCGAGACTCTTGTGGGAGGCCAGCAGGCGGGAGACGAGTCGTCCGACGGCCTCATGCGCTTCTCGGAACGGCACTCCACGACCGACCAGTGCTTCGGCGAAATCCAATGCCATCGTCCACGATCCTGGTTGGGGAGGGTCGAAGGTCGCCGAGGACACGAGCGCCGTGAGTGCCTCGAGAGTTCCGCCCAACATGTCGTCGACGGCGAACACGTGCTCTTTGTCCTCTTGCAGGTCACGGTTGTACGCGAGCGGGAGCGCCTTCTGGAGGGCCATGATCGCCGTCAACGAGCCGATGGCGCCCGCCGCCTTCCCGCGAGCGAGCTCGGCGATGTCGGGGTTCTTCTTCTGGGGGAGGGCGGAGCTCCCGGTCGTGAGCGCATCCTCGAAGGTCACCCACCCGAACTCGGACGTCGCCCACAGCACGAGTTCCTCGGACAGACGCGACAGATCGACCATCGCCTGGGTACAGCAGAACACGTACTCCGCAACCAGGTCGCGTGAACCGACCGCGTCGAGGCTGTTCGGGAAGACCACCGGGAACCCCAGCCGTTGAGCGGCGATGTACGGGTCGATGGGGAGACTTGATCCGCCGGAGGCCGACGCTCCCAGCGGGGAGACCGCCATCCGTTGATCGAGGTCGGCGAACCGGCTGCGAGTGCGCACCGCCATCCATGCGTATGCGAGCAGGTGATGAGCGAGCGGAATGGCCTGCGCCTGTTGGAGGTGCGTGTAACTCGGAACGATCACGTCGGCGTTCGCCTGGGCGAGCTCGATGAGTATCCCTACGAACTCCACCAGCTGCTGCTGGCGGATGGCGCTCGTCTCGAGAAGATAGAGACGGATGTCGAGTGCAATTTGGTCGTTGCGAGACCGACCCGTGTGAGGCTTCCTTCCGACGTCCCCGACCAGCTCGATCAAACGTCGTTCCACCGCCGAGTGAACGTCTTCGTCGGTGTCGAGAAACTCGAACGTCCCGTCGTCGGCATCAGCGAGCAACTGGTGCAGTGCGACGTCGATCGTCTCGTGCTCCGATCGGTCGATCAGACCGACATCAGCCAGCATGCCGACGTGGGCAATCGAGCCTCGGATGTCCACCGCCAGGAGCCGTCGATCGGTCTGCGAGGCCGTGTATCTCCACAGCACGTCCGCCGGCGCATCGTCGAATCGCCCACTCCACAGTGTCATCTTCGGAGCCTAACTCCGATGCCTCGTGGAGAAGAGGCCTTGATCGCCGGCTCCGACTGCCGACAGCAAACCTCAACAGACACTCGAAAGGACTCATCGCGCATGGACCAGGCAATCGCAACATCGATCAGCGACGATGTGTCGTCGACGCCGACCCCGCATGATGGTGACGAAGCCAGGCTCGCACAGCTCATCGAGCGTGTCCGTCACCTGCCCAC
Organism: uncultured bacterium; assembly: GCA_965364595.1. Lineage (GTDB taxonomy): Bacteria > Actinomycetota > Acidimicrobiia > Spongiisociales > ZC4RG35 > JAHEDH01. Next base: position 5,259 of record CBDTYK010000044.1, on the reverse strand, counting down.
GCTCCCGGACATCTACATCAAACTCCAGGAGGAGGTCCGCTCGGCAGACCCCGACATCGCCAGGGTCGCCGCACTCATCGAGAACGATCCGTCCATGACCGTCAAGGTTCTTCAACTGGTCAACTCTCCGTGGATGGGGCTTCGGTACGACGTCGCAGATGTGAAGCAGGCGGCAGCCCTGATCGGATTACGTCGGCTCACGTCGCTCGTGCTGGCCAGCGGGGTCTTCAAGCCGGTCTCACGCCTCGACGAGCGGCTCATCCACCAGCTGTGGCAGGACTCCCTCGCCGTGAGTGGAGTGGCTCGTCTCATCACGGCGACCGAGGGGCACGACGCCAAGACCGTCGAGGAGGCCCAACTCGCCGGCCTGCTCCACGACATCGGCGAGGTCGTGCTGTTCCAGAACTGGCGCGACGACTACATGCAGATCGATCATTCCCGTCGAGACCGGGACGAGGTGGCATCGTTCGGGGCAACCCACGCCGCGATCTCCGGCTACCTGTGCGCTTCGTGGAACCTGAGCCAGACCGTGGTCGAAGCGGCAGGGCTCCACCACGATCCAAGGCGGCAGGGCTCCACGAGCGGCTTGAGCGTGGCGACTGCGGTGCACGTGGCGCGAGGGCTGGTCGACGCCGGTCTGGACGTGTCGGCGGCTGAGATCGATCTCGATCACCTCGAGGAGGTCGGTCTCGCCGACCGGGTTCCCGTCTGGGCGGATCTGGCTTCCGAAGCCGGTCCGTGAACGGACGCAGCGCTGGGCAGCCGGCATCGGCCGACGGTCGGACTACTCGCCCTCGCCCAGCCTCGCCTCGGCCAGTCGCCGCAGCCGAAGGGCGTTGAGGCGGATGAAGCCCTCGGCGTCGGCCTGGTCGTAGACCTCGTCCTCTTCGAAGGTCACCGTGGCATGGTCGTAGAGCGCGTGCCGCTCGGACCGCCGACCTTCGACGCTCACGTTGCCCTTGTACAGCTTGAGCCTGGCGTCGCCGTTGACCCTGATCTGGATCGAGTCCATGAAGGCCTGGAGCGCTTCGCGCTCGGGAGCGAACCAGAATCCGTTGTAGACCATCTCTGCGTAGCGGGGCACCAATTCGTCGCGCAGGTGGGCCACCTCGCGATCGAGGGTGATGGACTCGACGGCTCGATGGGCGTGGTGGAGCAGGGTGCCGCCGGGGGTCTCGTACACACCCCGGCTCTTCATGCCGACGAACCGGTTTTCGACGATGTCGATCCGACCCACGCCATGCCGGCCGCCGATCTCGTTCAGTCTGGTCAGGAGTTCGACGGGCTCGAGGTGCTCTCCGTTGACTGCCACCGGGGTGCCGGCCTCGAACGTGATCTCGACTCGTTCGGGCTCGTCGGGGGCGTTTTCGGGATCTGTGGTCATCCGGAACATTCCGGGTGGCGGACCCTCCCACGGGTCCTCGAGCAGGCCGCCCTCGTATGAGATGTGCAGCAGATTGGCGTCCATCGAGTACGGCTTCTCGGCGGTGACCGGGACCGGGATACCGCGCGCCTCGGCGTACGCGACACAGTCGGCCCGGCCTTTCAGATCCCATTCCCGCCACGGTGCGATGACCTTGATGTCGGGATCGATCGCGTAGGCCGACAGTTCGAAGCGAACCTGGTCGTTGCCCTTGCCGGTTGCGCCGTGAGCGATGGCGTCGGCACCGACCCTGGCCGCGGTGTCCATCATGCCCTTTGTGATGATCGGTCGGGCCAGCGACGTTCCGAGCAGGTAGTACCACTCGTAGACGGCGTTCGCCCGGATGGCGGGAAACACGGCGTCCCGCACGAACGGCAACGTCAAGTCCTCGACGACGGCCTCAGACGCCCCGGTGGCGTAGGCCTTCTCGACTGCCTCTTCCACCTCGTCACCCTGGCCGACATCGGCCGTGTACGCGATGACCTCGGCGTCGTAGGTCTCTTTGAGCCAGGTGAGGATCACCGAGGTGTCGAGTCCTCCGGAATATGCCAGTACGACCTTCATGCTGTTGATCCGATCTGTTCGAGGTTGGACGCGACTCCGCCGCCGGTGATCGCCTCGGATGCGACGACGATGATCGTGTCATCACCTGCGACGGTTCCGAGCACGCCGGGCACCGAGGCGTTGTCGATGGCGGCTGCCACCACCTGGGCGGCACCCGGAGGGGTTCTGAGCACGACCAGCGGTCCGCTCGCGGTGATCGACTCGACGAACTCGTCGATCGACCGTGCGAGATGGCGCATGGCCTCCTGGGGGTCGGGACCGTCACGGAGGACGTATCTGTCGCCATCGCCCTTGGTGGCGCCGATGATCTGCAGGTCGCGCGACACCGTCGCCTGGGTGACGTCGTGTCCTTCGCCCGCCAGGTAATCGACGATGTCGGCCTGGGATCGCACCTCCTGGGAGGTCACGAGACGGCGTACCAATCGCCTTCTGGCGGCTGCGGTGCTCATGACATTCAAGTGTATACGCATATGCGTATACACACCATTCGGGCGTCTACGCTGGCACCCATGTGGGACATGCTGGTCGGCGAGATGAAGATCGGACGCCTGACAGATCCGCATGTCGACGCCGACGCAATCCACTGCACCTTCACGCCAACCGCCGACTTCGATCGCTACGCGGGTGCCTTCGCCGCCGGGGATATCTGGCAGGCCGACGACGATGCGCTGGATGCGGTGATCGACGAGCTCTCCGTCGAGGGGGTGTTCCTCGTCGGCGACGACGGCACGGAGATCGTCGACCCCGATCTCCGCATCGACGGAACCGACGCCTGGTTTCAGTCGAGTTCGAGCACGTAGGTCTCGGCCACGCCATCGAGGCCGTCGACCATCGCGAACACCCGCGAGCCGCGCACGACGACGGTGTCTGGTCGATCGGGAAGCCCTCCGAGCACTCCGAAACCGGCGTCCACCCAGTCGTCGCCCGTGTACATCCACATCGCCCCCGTCCCGTCCTGGTACACCGGAGTGTCACCCAACGAGAACAGCCAGCCCGCCCCGCCTGGTGTCTCCGCCGGGGGATCGCCTTCGATCACGGCCTCACCCGTCCCCAGGTACAGCGCGCCATCGAACGCCACGACCCAGTCGAATCGTTCGGCGCCGTCGTGCTGGGTCCACTCCAAGCCGTCGACGCTGGTGACGTAGCCGGCTCCCGGCGGCACGACGCTGCCGGCGAATCCGACTCCTTCCTCCCAGGTGAGACCGACAACGTGGTTCGGAAGTGAATACCGGATGAGTTCGCGGCCCTCCGCAAGGACGGTGACGTCGCTCGTCGGACCACCGAGCGCCCCGTAGTGGGTGATGCCGACGAGGACCGAGCCGTCCGTCGCCACCTCCCTGATGCGCACGGAATCCGAGCCGTCGACCTCGAGCCACACCGAGCCGTCGGCGCTGAACCACAGCCCTCCCCCCGCCGAAGGAATCAGCACATACCCCCAAGCCAGATCGACGATCCTCGGAGTCCCGTAGATGACGAGCTCGCCATCGGCTTCGGCCGGGCGCCAGCGCTCGCCGTTCCAGGAGCGATAGAAGAGCTCCGTATCGCGGGTGGCGAATTCGAGTGACCCGATGTGGAACAGATTGAACCCGTCGGAAGCCTCGGAGTGATAGCGCTCCCACCGACCGATCGGCATTCTGATGTCAGCCTCGTCGACCGAAGGTCCCGCGAACATCGGGCTGCCGGTTGCCGACTGCCCGTATGCCACCGGTTCGTCCCCGAGGAGTGCAAGCCCACCGACGTATCCGTACGACCATGGCGGCGACGGCGGGGCAGGCAGTACCTCCCCATCGAGCCGATGCCTCACGACCGCACCGTCCTGGGTGACGCCCACGACGACATCGTCGATCACCTCGACGCCCACGAGATCGGGGCCGTCGGTGATGAGTCCCCAATTGCGGCTGGCGACTCTGACCTCGTCATGCGTGCCCCTTCTCCGATTCGCAACCGAGACGCGGGCGACCAGCGAGTCGACCTCACCGGCAAAATGCGTCACCGCCGAAAGCGGCTGAACGCCCGGTAGAGGGTTCGCAAGCACCCGATCACCGTGGACGAATCCGACTGCAGCTCGCCCGTCGGCATCCCTGCCGCCAACCGCGATCTGCCCGGTCTGACCGCCCACGGAGAGAACCGACTCGATGTTGATGAGGTCCAGCTCCTCGAACTCGCCATCGATCGTCTCCATCCACAGTGTGTCCTGCCGCCCGAACCGAATGGTCTGCTCGGCGTCCGGCGTCGTGGCTGCAACCGACACAGCCAATCTGCCGCCCGCGGACCAGGCGCCGGCGATGAAACCCGAGGTCGGCTGGAACAGGTATCGGATCGAGCCGTCGATCCATTCCCACACCGTCGGTCGGCCTGCGAGCCGTCCCACCAGGAGGATCCGATCGTCCATCACCACCGCCGCTTCGAGAGCTTCGAGCTCCGGGCTTCCGTCCAGCTCCCATGACCCGTCGACCAGGCGCCAGATGAACGTCTCCGGCCAACCGCGGACAACAGCGAAGGGTGTGTCGGCCACGGTGCCCATGGCGAGGATCGCACCGTCACCCGGTAGTGAGCGTTCGGTCCAAGCCTCGATCTCGGCGGCGACCACTGCGGGCTCGCTCGGTTCGAACGGTGGTGGAACGGACGACTCCGGCACCTCCTCACCGAACACGACGGAGAGCAAGAGGATGCCCACCATGGACGCTGCCACCAGGCCGGCGGTGATGAGCGTGGGCCACCCGGGTGCTGGTCGCTCGGGGTCGCTCACCTCCGGCGGCGACTCGGGTGGGTCGCTGGACGGGATGTGGATCTTGACCGTCATCTTGCGGGCTCCAACCAGGCTACGAACACCGTGCCGACCCCACCCGAAGGGTTGCTCGTAGACACTGATCGGGCCGAAGCCGAACCTCCCGCCTGCCCCCCGAGCGGTGACGACGACGGCCCCGTCGATGAGCGCAACGGATGCGAGACGTTCGGTCACGCCGACAGCGACATCGAACGTCACGCGGTGCCACTGGAACGATTCGTCGGCCACGAACACCCCGTCGATCAGATCCACCCACACCACGGACTGTGTGTCGGCATTGACGATCTGCCCGCGATCGCTCGGACCGTCGACCGGCACGAACTCACCGGACGACGGCTCGAACACGAAGGCTCCTGTGCCATCGAAGGGATTTGCGAACAGTCTGCCGAACGCGAACGAAGGCCATCCGGGCAGGGACTCGAGTTCCAGCGGTTGCCATTCCCCATCGACGAGTGTTCGCGGCCTCAGCGATGGGCTCGAGGAA
>CBDTYK010000043.1:0-7162 GCA_965364595.1 uncultured bacterium | reverse complement strand
ACCGATGAGTGAACCGCCGGCGATCCCGGCCGCCCGCAGCACGAAGAGTGCGATGGCGATCGGCAGCACCGACCAGAGGACGTCGAGCTTGAGCGAGAGACCGGTGATCGTGAAGAAGGCGACATACACCATCGGGCCGATCCTGTGCAGGAGTTCGTCGAACTGCTCACGGAACTGCGTGTAGTTCGTGACGTAGAAGCCGGCGATCAATGCGATCAGCAGCGGCTCCATGTGGACCTCGAAACCGAGCGACGATTTGCTCCACTCGGTGATGAAGTCGCCGAGTTCATAGATGGCGAAACCGGTTCCGAGGAGGAGGCCGCTCTTTGCGATGTGATGGAGGTCGGTGCTCAGGATCGTCCGGAGCAGGAGACCTGATGCATAGCCGAGGCCGACGGCGACGGCCAGATCGAGCAGGAGCAAGGGGAGGAAGGACAGCTCGAGGGATTCGTCGGTCAACAACGGTGAGGCGATCGATGTGATCGTGGCGAAGAGCACGATGATCGCGACGTCCATGGTGACGGTCACACCGAGCACCGTTCGTGTGAACCGGCCGCGGGCGGCGACTTCTTTGATCACGGCGATCGTCGATGGGGGTGAGAGGGCGAGGAGCACAGCTGCCCCGAGCAACGCCGTCGCCAGTCTCGCCCCGTCTCCCAGGTCCTCGGTGAATGAGATCACACCGGTGAGGAGATACACGCCGACGGCCAACACGACGTACGTGACCGCGATGATGCCCCCGGAGATGCTCAGGATCGGCCGGAGGCGGGGCTTGATCTCCTTGAGGTAGAGCTCGCTTCCCGCAACGAAGGCGATGACCGCCAGGGCGATCTCGTCGACGAATCTGAGATCCTCGGTGGCCGTCGACGGGATCAGGTCGAGCGCGAACGAACCGGCGATCGCCCCGGCGAACAGGTACCCGGTGATCGTGGGTAGACCGAACCGCCGGAAGGCGACACCGATCCGGTCCGAGGCGATCGACAGCAGCCCGAACGATGCGAGCAGCAGGAGGGTGTCGATCACAGGGTCACCGGCGACTCGAAACCTTCTGGCTTGACGGCGATCACCGATGTCTCAATGAGTCCCAGTACCTGTTCGGCGGTATTGCCGATGATCATCCCGCTCAGGCCGGTCCTGGCGATCGTTCCCATCACGAGCGTGTTCGGTTTCACCTCGTTGACGATCCCGGCGACGGTCACACCCGGATCACCCTTCGAGAGGTGGATCTCGACCGGCACGGGAATGGGCTCGACCTCTGAGATCAGCCGATCGACCTCGCTGCCGACCTCGTCTCGTGCCTCGCTGAGCATGTGGCTGACCTCGGCGTCGGTGAACGACGATCGCGAGCTTCGCAACATCGATTCGCCTTGGAGCCTCCAGGCGCTGATCACATGGAGGGCCTCTTCTCGTTGTGCGGCGAGCGACGACGCCAGCTGCATGAGGGTGCGGTTGAGTCCGAGACTGCGACGCTCTCTGTCGAACGGGCCAACGGCGACTGCAACGCCGTGAGCGCCGACTTCGGCGGCCGAGTGGACCCACACCGGAACGGGTGACTTGCGCATGAGGTGCATCGCCGTCGCGGCGCCTGCGAGGGCCAGACGTCTCGGTTCGTCGGGGGCGGTGACGATGAGGTCGTGGCCGTGGCTCAGCACGCGTCGGATGATCTCGATGTATCCGGTTCCGTGCCCGACGGCGGTTTCGATGTGCGGGACATCGAGAGTGGCGGCGATCGCATCGAGTTTCTCGAGTCGATCCCCCGCCATGGCTTCCTCCACGTCGAGCTGGCTCGTCTCGGTCTTGAGGATCCGCCGTGTCGGCGACAGAGCGGGAACGACATCGAACAGCGTGAGCGAGGCGTCGTTTCTGTGGGCCAGGTCGACTGCGGATTCGAGTTTGCTCGGCAGGGGTTCCTCGGTTCCGATGTGGACGAGAATGCTCTTGAACCTCTTCATGGCCGCCTCCTGGGTCGAACCGAGCTACCTACGATGACTATAACACGTAATGTGTTTCGTGTAATTAGCGACGTGCGAATACTGCGTCGGCGAGTCGCTCCAGGCGGTTGATCTCCGACTGGAGCGCCGCCTCCCCCTCGAAGTGGAGCACATGTGCGTACAGGGTGAGAGGCTCGCCGGACAGTTCGATCGTCAATGTCCCCGGCGTGAACGTCACGGCGTTCGCCACCAGAAGGGCTGCCTGAGGGGAGTCGACCGTCAGTGGGATCCCGACGATCGCCTCATCGATGTCGTCCTGGAGTGGCGTCGCCACCTCCCACGCCACCCTGGCGTTCGTGCGGATGAGAGCGGCGAGGTAGTACGCCGCGAACCGGGCGAGTGCCCCCAACCGAATCGGGCGAGGGCTGGCGACGCTCCGCCGTGTCACTTCGACGGCGAAGGCCACGACGGCACCGCCGAGGAAGGATCCGATCGAGATGTCACGCCACAGCAGGACCCAGACCAGGACGAGACCGAGCCAGCGCGTGACCGAGAAGTCGGGGGAGTGCACGGGCTCGACTTCGAGCGGAGCGGTCTCGACGCCCTGCAAGGCGTCGACCTGATACTGTCCGGCTCCGGTGAGGTACGACGCTCGGCCGAGCAGATGACCCGAGATGGGCGCAGTCAAGAAGAGCAGCGCCGTCGTCAGGAGACCGATCCCGACGATGCCCGGAGACGACGACGCGATGCCGGCTCCAAGCACGACCAGTGCCAGCCCGAGCGACGCAGACTTCGTTGCAGCGTGCATGCGGGCGATCGCCGTCGGGAACCGCCAGACGCCGAACGCCGAGAGCACCGAGAGTGCGATACCCAGGGTCATGACGATGCCGCCGAGAACGGTCATTCGATGTCCCTCCACTCGACGAACCGGGCGACGAGGACGGTGCCGGCGAAAGCGATCAGTGCGACGACGATCGCAATGGCCGAGTACACCTCGGAGCCGGACCGCGCCGCCTCGGCGCCGACGCCGGCCGCGAGCAGGAGCAGGATGAGATCGACTGCGACGATCCTGTCGACGAGGTCCGGACCCTTGATTGCCCGCCCGACGGCGAGGAGTGCGGCGAGACCGAGGGCGATCTGCGACACAGAGACGAACGTGTCCATGTCAGCCCCCTCCCAGCACGGCGGACACGTACACCGCCGGATCCATCAGATCCGCAGCGGCCCGAAGGCTGAGTTCCCCGAGCGGGCCCGCGGTCGCGGCCACGGCGAGGCTCAAGGCCAGGACGACACCGGTCGTGGCCAGTTCGGCCCGGGTTGCGCGGCCGGGAGCCTCTTTCTCCTCGCCCCAGAACGTCGCACCCCAGATCTTCGTCATCGAGAAGAGCGTGAGCACGCTCACGGCGAGGCTGACGGCCACGATGGCGCCCTGTCCGAGGACGAGACCTTCCTGAACCAGAGCGAGCTTCGCAACGAACCCGCTGAACGGCGGGATCCCGGCCAGGCTGAGAGCGAGAGGCAGGAACAGCGCGGCGACGACCGGCCTGCGGTGGAGCAGGCCCCCGGTGCGGTCGAGTGCTCCAGTCCCGTATTCGGACTCGACCACGCCGGCGACCAGGAACAGCCCGGTCTTCACGATGATGTGATGGGTGATGTAGAGCACGGCAGCCGCGAGGCCGGCAACCGACAGGAGCCCGAGCCCCATGATCATGTATCCGATCTGGCTGACGATGTGGAAGCTGAGGATGCGCTTGACGTCGTTCTGGGCGATCGCCCCCAGCACACCGACCGTCATGGTCGCTCCGGCCACGAACAGGAGCAGCCCCGACGGTTCGTCGGCGGGGAACAACAGGGTCTGGGTGCGAATGATCACGAAGACCCCGACCTTCGTCAGCAGCCCGGCGAAGATCGCCGTCACCGGAGTCGGCGCCGTCGGGTACGAATCCGGCAACCACATGAACAGCGGGAACAGTGCCGCCTTGATGCCGAACACCACCAGCATCAGCAGACTGAGCGTCCGGCTGGCCGCCGGGTCCACGTCCGTCAGTTGAAGTGAGAGGTCGGCGAGGTTCATGGTTCCGCTGATTCCGTAGGTGAATGCGATCGTGACCAGGAACAGCGCAGATGCGAGCAGGTTGATCACGACGTAGCTCATCGTCGAGCGGATCTCTCGCTGGGTGGAACGGACCGTCAACAGCACGTAGCTCGAGACCAGCATCACCTCGAAGCCCACGAACAGGTTGAAGAGATCACCGGTCAGCAGCGAGAGGGTCACGCCGGCGGTGAGCGTCAGATACTTCGTGTGGAACCACCAGTCGATGGCGTCTCGTCCGAGCTGGGCCATGGCGTACACGAGCACAGCGACGAGCATCAGCGTGGATACGGAGAGGACGATCGCAGAGAATCGGTCTGCGATGAGCGTGATGCCGAGCGGAGCCGGCCATCCACCCATCTGGGCCGTGACCGGGCCATCGGAATCCACGTAGAGCAGCAATGCGATCGCACCCGCGGCAGTTCCCCCCACGATCGAGAGCGTCACGATGCGCTGAGGAACCAGGCGACGACCGAGGACCAGTGTCAACGCGGCGCCCAGGAGCGGTGCGGCGACGAGAACCGGCAGGAGCCAACTCATGAGTGCTCCACCCCGTGCCGGGCGATCCGGCGATCCTCCAGGTCGTCCTCGACCTCGTCGGATCCGGTCAAGAGAAAGCTCCGGAGCGCAAGAGCAAGCAGGAAGGCCGTCACGCCGAACGTGATGACGATGGCCGTGAGCACCATGGCTTGCGGCAGTGGATCGGCCACAGAGGCGGCATCGACGCCTTCCGAAAGCACGGGCGGTCCACCCGAACCGGTGGAGCTGAGCATGATGAACAGATTGGCGCCGTGCGAGATCAGGCCGAGTCCGATGATGACCTTCGCCAGCGATCGCTGGAGCAGCAGGAACGTGCCGGCGCCGAACAGCAGCGAGACCACCGTGAGCGTGATCAGATTCACGACGACGCCCCTGTCTCGGTGGGCTCCATCTCCGCAGGCCCGGACTCTCCGAGCGCACGTACCAGCCCCAATGACATTCCCACGACCAACAGGTACACGCCGATGTCGAAGAGCACGGCCGACACGAGTTTGACGTCGCCGATCGCAGGGATTGCGAACTCGATGTAGCCGGACTCGAGGAAGCCCATGTCGAGTGCCAGCGGAGCCAGCGCCGTGAGTGTCGAGATCAACAAACCGGCTCCCATCAGCGCCGACGCGCGCAGCGGAACGATGCGCCGAACCAATTCGGTGCCGCCGCCCGCCCATGCGAGAAGCACGGCGACGCCGGCAACCAGGCCGCCGGCGAAACCGCCTCCTGGTTGATTGTGGCCGGCGGCCAGCAAGTACAGCGAGAACACGAGGATCGGGCCGGAGGCGACGGTGATTCCGGCGTCGAGGATCGCAGACTGACGCTCGCGGCTCATGTCTCCTCCCTCCTCGACCTGATGATCGGCAGGACGAGGCCGGCAGCTCCGATGGCAGCCACGCCGAGCACGGTGATCTCTCCAAGCGTGTCGAGACCGCGGAAGTCCACGAGGATCACGTTGACCACGTTCTGGCCGGCCGCCTCCGGCACGGAACGCTCTAGATAGCCGTCCGAGGCGGTGCTGTCCGGATCGGCGCCGGCGAACCCGAGCCCGAGCGCGAAGACGAATACGGCGACGGACACCGAGACTGCGAGCCTGAGCGGTTGGATCCTGAACTTCTCGAAGCCGGCCGGCAATCGGCGGAGCACGAGCGCGAAGAGCCCGATCACGAGCGTCTCCACCAGGAGCTGGGTGATGGCCAGATCCGCTCCACCGAGCACGAGGAAGAGGCCTGCGAGCCCGTAGCCCACGGCTCCCAGCAGGATGATCGCAGCGAACCTCCGACGCACCACCATGAGGCCGACGACCGCCGCGATGATCACGACGGCGATGAGGAGCTCGATCAACGAGCCCGACTCCGGGACCGTGAGTCCTTCGATGCGCCAGAGCGCCGTCAGGGGCAGTCCCACGGCGACGATCAGGATCGTGCCAAGGTAGGCGGGCAACGATCCGTTTTGGATGGTGCCGCTGATGCGGTCTGCACCTGCGATGAGTCGCCGCACTGCGGAGGCGAACACGGCGTCCGCCCGAGGCGTGATCTGGCTCGACCCGGCGATCGGGCCGATCAGACGCGGCGTGAGGGCGAGGACTGCCCCCAGCGCCAGCGAGGCGAGCGAGAAGCCGAGCGCTGGCACGAACCCGGGCCAGACAGCCAGTTTGACGTCGATCTCGCCCGGGATAGAGGCGCCTGCGAGGTCGATCAGCTTCTTGGGCAGTGTGGGGAACACCCCGAGCACGATGCCGGCTGCGGCGAGTGCACTGGCGGGGGCGAGCAGGCCCCACGGGGTGCCGTCCGGGGCCGTCGCCGGCTCCGACTCGGGAGCGGCGAGACCGAACGCACCGACGAGGAATCGGATCGAGTACGCCACCGTGAGGATGGAGGCGATGGTCGCCACGGTGATGAGCACGCCGTTGAGCTCGAGGAGACCGTCGAAGACCGCCTCTTTGGCGGCGAAGCCGAAGGTGAGCGGGAACGCCGCCATCGATGCGGTCGCCGCGATGGCAGTCCAAAGGAGCGCCGGCTGGCTGCGCCCGATCCCGTCGAGCCGGCGAACGTCGCGTGTGCCGGTCAGCTTGTCGATGGCTCCCACCGTCATGAACAAGCTCGCCTTGAACGCGGCATGGGCGACCAACAGTGCGAGGCCACCGAATGCCAGGTTCCGGTCGCCGCTCCCCACGAGTGCGAAGAGAAAGCCGAGTTGTGACACCGTCCCATACGCGAGCAGCAGCTTGAGATCCGTCTGCCTGAGCGCAGCCCACCCGCCGAGCGCCATTGTGACGAATCCGATCGTTGCAACGGCCGGGAACCACCAGTCGTTGACGGCGACGGCAATGAAGCCGAGCTTCCCGACCAGGAAGATGCCGGCCTTGACCATCGTGGCGGAGTGGAGGAACGCACTGGCCGGAGTGGGCGCTGCCATCGCTCCGGGCAGCCAGCCGTGGAACGGGAACTGGGCGGACTTGGTGACCGCACCGACGAGGATCAGGGCGAACGCGGTGGTCGTGATGGGCCCGGCCGAGAGCGCACCGTCCATCTCGGAGATGAGGTAGGTCCCCGACTCCCGAGCGAGGAGCACGAGGCCGCCGAGCAGCGCGAGCCCGCCTGCGCCC
>CBDTYK010000042.1:0-7292 GCA_965364595.1 uncultured bacterium | reverse complement strand
GCGGTCTTCCCAGATGAGGTCGCCGATCGCCAAGCCGACCACCGCCAGGTGCAGCGGGATCAACTGCCAGCGGAATCCTTCGGCCACGCCCTGGAGGACGAGGGCTGCGAGAAGCGCCAGGGACATCCAGCCGCGTTTGAGCCTCGTGGCGAACAGGACCGGCAGGAACACGGCCAGTGCCACCATCGACAGCTCAACGATCTCGAATGTCCGCATCCGGTGCCTCGGGGTCGGGTGGTGGCCGGGAAAGCTTAGAAGCGGCCGACCGACGCCTCGTCCGGGTTCGAAGCGGCTCCCGACGGTGCAGACCTACTCCACACTGCGCGGGTCGAAACCGTACGGGAGCTCGAGGCGATGCGCCTCGAGCAACGCCGTGTCGGTGAGGACGTCGGCGGTCCTCCCGTCTGCGACCACGACTCCTGCGTCGACGATGACCGTACGTTCGCACAATTCGAGCGCGTAGGGAAGGTCGTGGGTCACCATGATGAGCGTCGTTTCCAGACCGGCGAGGACGCCGGCGAGTTCGCGTCGTCCGGCCGGGTCGAGGTTCGACGAGGGCTCGTCGAGGATCAGAAGGGAAGGGTCCATGGCGAGAACCGTCGCCAGGGCGACCCTGCGGCGTTCACCACCGGACAGGTGATGTGGTGCGCGATGCTTCGCCGCGGTCATTCCGACCTGAGCCAGCGCCAGATCGACGATCGCTTCCAACTCATCACCTTTGTGACCGAAATTGGCCGGGCCGAACGCCACGTCCTCCCGCACCGACGGCATGAACAGCTGATCGTCGGGATCCTGGAAGACCATGCCGATCCTCCGCCGGACCTCCCGGGCGCTGTCTTCGGTCAGCTCGATCCCGTCCACGGTGATCGTGCCCATGTCGGGATGAAGGATGCGGATGAGTTGGAGCAGCAGCGTGGTCTTCCCCGCCCCATTCGGCCCGAGGATCGCCACCGACTCGCCGGCAGCGACCGAGAGGCTGAGCCCGTTGAGCACCTTGGTGCCATCGGGATAGGAAAACGAGATGTTGTCGATGTCGAGGACGCTCATGCGAGGACCATCGCGGTCACTGCGACCGCCCAGAGCGCACCTGCGAATCCGGCCGCCATCTCCCACCGGGTCCGCTCGACGCCGGGTGCGTCGATCAACGGCATCGATCCGGTGAATCCACGAGCCAGCATGGCGTGGTGGATCCGCTCGCCCCGCTCGTACGCACGGATGAACATGGCGCCGGCGGACGTCGCCAGTGGGCGGGCCTGCCAGAACCATCTCGCATCATGACCCCGTGCCGTCATCGCGATGCGTGCACGCTGCAGTTCGGACGTGACGACATCGAGATAACGGATCATGAACCCGGCGATGGCGATCATCAGCGTCGGCACTCTCAGCCGCTCCAGGCCCTTGAGGATGTGCGGGATCTCCGTAGTGGCAGCCAGGATGATCGAAAGGGAGACGCCGAGCGTGGCTTTGGCGAGGATGTTCCATGCCGCCCACGAACCCTCGATCGAGAGCTCCAGCCCGCCGAAGGTGGTCGTCGGCTCGCTTCCGAGGAAGGGGAGAAAGACGGCGAACAGGACGAACGGCACCTCGATCAGCACTCTGCGAAGGTAGAACCCGAGCGGGATCTCACCGATGCCGAGCAGCAGGATGACGATGAGGCCGTACACCCCGAACGCCCAGAACTGCTCCCGCGGCGTCAAGACGATGGCGAGGATACCTCCGAGCATCGCGGCGATCTTGACCTCGGGTGCGAGCTTGTGCAGCGCACTGTGCCCATGGACGTGCAACGTGTGCGCGTGCCCGCCACTCATGCAGTGACCCGTCTCCGTTGGATCAGCGCAAGGAGCCCGAGACCGACGGCGAAGCTGACACCGACGCCGATCACGCCGGAGAGCGCAGTGCCGGCGGACTCGTCCTCGACCCCACTGACCTGGTAGTCGGCGAGCGGACCGCCGATCGGGTTGTCTGCGGCGGTCTCGGCGATGCCGGTCTGCTCGGCGACGTACTCGAGGCCATCGGGCGATGAGCTGGCCAAGGGGGCAACGAACACGACGAGGGCGATCGCCACGGCCATCCCCACACCGACGAACGCGCCGGCGGCCCTCCTGCTCGGCGCGGTGGAAGTCGACCGAAGCTCGAGGTCTCCGATGCCCGTCACGAGGTCGGGCCGTGCCGCCAGGACGGCGCCCACTGCGGTGGCGGTGATCAGCCCTTCACCGATGCCGATCAAGGCGTGAACACCGACCATGGCACCGAACACGGTTCCGAGATCTGCGCCACCTTGACCGCCGATCGCGTACATCGCCGTGAAGCCGATCGACGATGCGACGACGGAGGCCCAGGCTGCGATCGCGGACGCCCCGATCGCACTGCCGGTGGACTTCGGGAGCACCTTCACCAGTCCTCGGAAGATCGGCCAGGCGATCAGCGCGGTGATGATGGCCATGTTGAGGACGTTCACGCCGAGCGCGCTCACTCCGCCGTCTGCGAAGAGCAGTGCCTGAACGATGACGACCACCGAGACCACGACCACACCCATCGAAGGTCCGAGCAGGATGGCGGCGAGTGCGCCGCCGAGGAGGTGGCCGCTGGTCCCGGCAGCGACGGGGAAGTTGAGCATCTGGAGGGCGAAGATCACGGCGGCGGAGAGCCCGGCGAAGGGGATTTGCTTCTCACGTAGTCGGGCCGCCCCGAGCTTCAGTGAGGTTGCGAGGCCACCGACGGAGACGACGGCGGCTCCCGCCGAGGTGGCGGCATTGATGAATCCGTCTGGCACGTGCATGAGCGCAATCCTTCTTGCAAGCTGTTCGCAATTACAAAGATACTGCGCTGCGAGACCAAACGGAATCCAGAACCTACGCCGGCCCGGACCTCCGGGCCGATGTCAGACTTGGCGCGTCGAAGCCGCAGACCCGCGGAACAGCTGACCGAGATGGACGATCGCTCCGATGGCGGTTCCGACGAGGGCGATCACGAGCACGGCCCGGAACACGAAGCCCCAGTTGAAGGTGTGCGCCGAGAAGTCGAACGGAAACACGCTGAAGACCCTGAAGGTCACGAACAGGTTCACGATGTCGGCCACCAAGCGTGCCGCCCGGGTCGAAAACGACCGGTCGTCCACCATGTACACGACGTTCGCAGCGATCGTGACCCACAGGCCGAACTGGATCAGCGGGACGAGATCGGCGAACTCCGCTGTGAGAAAGCCGACCAACTCCCACTCCACCAGATTGCCGATGAACCACACCAGGAAGAGGTTGATCACGATCGCCATGCCGTAGCCGAACCGGCGACCCACTGTGGCGAGCTCTTCAGGGATGCGAGTCTTTGTCGTCACGTCAGCTCCAGGTTTGCCCGCGTTCATCGAACGCTATCCGGCGACGGAGCGCCAGAGGCGGAAGTCGGTGAGCCTCAGCTCTCCAGGAGCGCTTCGATCGACTGGCGCATCGCTGCCTCGTCGCGAGCCCCGAGCCACGACTCGACGACCGTGCCGTCGGCGCCGATGAGCACCGTGGCAGGCTGGTACGGAACCCCGTATGCCTGGAAGATGCCCTCGCTCTCATCCAGGCCCCAGCGCACTTCACCTGACTGGAGCAGACGCGATGCTTGCTGGGCGGTTTCGTCGAACGACGCCTTCCACGCAGGCGCCACGAAGGCCACACGATCCGAGTACTCGGTCGCAAGAGCGTCGACGACGGGCAACTCCCGTCGACAGGTGCCTCACCACTCGGCCCAGAAGACCATGAACACCGGCCTGGTCTCCTCGGACAGCACGAATGTCGAGCCGTCACCGAGTGCAAGGCTGAAGTCGGGAGCGATCTCACGGTTCGGATCCGGTGCTGGGCGTTCTGTCGCCGGTTCGGTCGTCTCCTCGGTCGGCTCTGTCGCCGGCGGCGTGCCTGGTTCGGTCGATGGCACCGTTGTCGCCGGCGAGGCATCACTGCTCGGACCAGTCGAAGAGCTCTCGGCCGGGGTTGCGGTATCGGCGGCTCCCCCTCCACATGCGGCGAGGACGAGCGCCAGGCCGGTGAGCAGTGTGAAGAGTCGCTGTGGTCGCATGTGGATCAAGCTAGGCGACGCCGGTCCGAATGGGTAACGGCCAGAGTCGAGTTCATCCATTGTTCAGGAGATTCGGAGCGCGCTCCGGTTGCGACGACGTCTCCATGGTCTGGTCTGCGGTCCGGCCCGAGCGACGCAGACCCTCAGTGGGCGTTGCACCGGCCGATCAGTGCGAAGTGAGCGGAATCGATGGTGAAGCCGTGCCGGGTCGCGACGGCATCGGTCAGGCTCTGAAGGTCGTCGATCGGGATGTCAACGGTCAATCCACAGACCTCGCATGTCAGGTGATGGTGCTCCACATGATCAGAGAGGTGGAGAACGGCGGGCCCGTGGCCCAGGTGCACATGATGGATGAGCCCCGCCTGCTCGAGCGCATCGATCGTCCGATACACCGTCGAGATGTCGATCGCGGAGCCAAGCACCTCTTCTGCTGCGACGTGCAGCGTCGTCGCAGTCAGGTGCAGATCGTGACCGTGGGCGAGCGCCTGGCAGATCGCTCGCCTCGGTGCCGTCACCCTGAGGCCGTCGGCTCTCAAAGCGTCCAGCAGCTGGCCCGCATCGACATCGGACACCGGTCAGCCGGCGAATTCGTTGCTTCGCTGCACCACGCGGCGGAGCACCTCGGCAGCGGCTCCGGAGTCGATGGCCTCGGCGGCCACGCTGGTCGCCTCGACGAAACCCTCGGCGATGCCCGCCACCACGAGACCGGGGGCGGCGTTGACGATGGCGGCGTCCCGCTTTGGCCCCTTCTCCCCTGCCAGGATCGCTTCCACGATTTCGACGTTGACCGTCACGTCCCCGCCCAACAGATCCTCGGTGGTGGCCCGAGGGACGCCGAAGTCCTCCGGTGTGAACTCCGCAGTCGTCGTCTCACCGTCCTTGAGCCGGTCGATGTACGTCGGACCGGTCGTCGTGATCTCGTCGAGGCCGTCAGAGCCGTGGTACACGAACGCGTATTCCGATCCCAGTCGTTCGAGGACCCCGATCATCCTGTCCGCCATCTTCCGGTCCGACACACCAACCGCCTGGCGGGTGGCGTTCGCCGGGTTGGCCAACGGTCCGAGGAAGTTGAACACTGTCGGAATCCCCAGTTCGCGTCTCACGGGCCCGGCATGGCGCATCGATGGGTGGTAGAGCGGCGCGTAGAAGAACCCGAAGCGCTCTTCCCGAACCAGCGTCGCAGTCTGTTCGGGGTGCAACTCGATGTTGACCCCGAGCCCTTCGAGGACGTCGGCGACGGGGAACTTCGACGAGGCGCTCCGATTGCCGTGCTTGGCGACGTGTGCGCCGGCCCCGGCGGCGATCAGCGATGCCGTCGTCGAGATGTTGAATGTTCCGGAGCGGTCGCCACCCGTGCCGACGATGTCGATCACCGGGACGCCGACGTCGACGGTCACAGCCGCCGCCTTCATGGCCTCGACCAGGCCGGTCATCTCTTCGGTGGTTTCACCCTTGATCCGGAGCGCAACGATCAACGCCGCAATCTGCGCTTGGGTGGCGTTGCCCGCCATCACCTCGCCCATGGCGGTGCGCGCTTGTTCTCGAGTGAGGTCGCCACCGTCGGCGAGCGTCCCCAGGATCTCAGGCCAGTTCATCGGTTCGAGTCTACGGGCCGCCGGTGCGCTGCACCCGGCCCCGGCGTTCCGAGAGCCCATGCTGCGACCCTAGGCTTCCAGCGTCGTCGTCTCGGACCCGGTTTGATCGCCTCTCTTCGCCTCATCGCAATCGCCCTGGGTGTCGGCATCGGCAGCCTCTCTGCCACGGTGCTGGCGCTGCTGTTCTGGGGTGTCCTGGCGTTCGTCGGCTTCGAGGACGCCCCGCTCGCCGGGTTGACGGCCGCGATCGTCGTCGGCTTCGCGGCAGCCGGATACTCCGCAGGTCGCCTGGCGCCTCACACACACCGCTTCCACGGTTCGGTGGCTGGGCTCGGACTCGCCGGCCTCGTGCTGATCATCGCCACGCTGGGAGGAAGCCCGGCCCCGATCGGACAGGTCCTGCTGCTCTTCGGCCTCGGAATCGTGATCGGCGGATTCACTGGAGTCCTCGGAGGCCAACGGGGCTGACATCGAGCGCGTAGTGTCAGGACGACCCCGCCGCCAGGAGGCTCCATGGACCTGTACGCACGTATCAACATCCTCGATGGTCGCGCCGTCAGACTTCCCAGAGGCAATGTCGCCGACGCCATCTTCCTCGATGCCGACCCGGTAGCTCGGGCACAGAGCTGGGCAGAACAGGGCGCCGACCGGATCCACGTCGTCGACCTCGACGCCGCCGCCTACGGGGACACTCGAAACAGGGACCTGATCGATCAGCTGGTTGCCGAGACCGAGATCGATGTCCAGGTTGCAGGCGGGATCCGTTCACACGTCGAAGCCAAGCGTCTGATCGAGGCAGGGGCATGGCGGATCGTGATGGGCACGGCGGCAATCGAGAACCAGAACATGGTGTGGGACCTGTGCCGGGAACATCCGGGGAAGATCGTCGTCTCGCTCGACGTGCGGCCCGATGAGGAGATCGCCACGAGAGGATGGACCCAGAACTCCGGTCGCTACCTCGAGGAGGTGCTGATCGAGATGGCGTCGGCAGGTGTGTCGGCGTTCCTCGTCGCCGAGACGGGCAGGGACGTGCTGACTTCGGCCCCTGATCTCGGCATCCTCCGGTCTGCGATCGAGTCGGTGGACGAGCCGATCATCGCTTCAGGTGGTGTCAGCGATCTCGAACACCTCGAGGCTCTTCTCAATCTTGGAACGGACGAACGCAGACTCGCTGGAGTGATCGTCGGCCGGGAGGTCACGGCGGGCCGCTTCTCGGTTGCAGATGCCAAGAAGCTGATCGCCAGAGGGCCGCGGATCAAGCCCGAGCCGGCAGACGAGGAAGAAACGATGTCGATGGCTCGACTCGCCCCACTCGCCAAACAGCTCCAGGAGGTCGCCGACGAGTGCGAACGGGCCGCCGCGCACGCTAGAACGGCGGCCGACCGCATGCTCAAGGGCGAGCTCGACCCCGGCTTGGCACAGGCATTCTCGGCCGAAGGACACGTACGACTCGCAGCCGACGTGTTCGCCGACATCTCGAAGCACCATTCTCACTACGCCGGACGCAGGAAATAGCCGGAGGACCGGAGCGGTTTCCTCACATACACTGAACCTGCGAGTCCGCCGGGCGATCGCGGGCCACGGGCCCGAGGAAAGTCCGGACTTCACATGGTGCTGTGCTGGCTAACGGCCAGGCGGAGT
>CBDTYK010000041.1:0-7297 GCA_965364595.1 uncultured bacterium | reverse complement strand
GGGCTCGTGGAGCTCTCCTTCGATGCCCAGCATCTCGGACCAGAATGCCATCATCGGTTCGAGGTCGACGCAATCGATGGTCACCGCAATGAGGCGTGGTGTCTCCGCCATTTCAGACCCCCAGAGCGGCCCGGAGCCCGTCGAGGTCGTCGGCTCCGAACACGACCCGGTTGCGGGTTGCGACGTACAGCAGATCGATGTTGATGCCCGCGTGAGCGACCTTGCGTGCCATGTCCGCCAGCTCACCAGGCACGTCGTGGGCCTCGACGACCACGACCTCGCGCTCCCCGGTGACCGCCAGGTTGGAGATCGCCAGGGCGTGCTTCACGGGCTCGGCATGTGGGACGAGGATGTGCAGCTCGGCCATCTCGGCCGGGCCGGTGCAGGTCGCAGCTGCGATGTTGACACCGGCGTCGGTGACCGCAGCCGCAACACGCTCGAGAGCGCCTGGTTCGTTGGGGATTTCGATCTTCAGGTCATATGCCATCTGTGCGCAGCCCTCTCCGCTTGCTGATGACTGCATCCTGGCGCGCTCCGAGCGCCGGAGTCGGCTCGAATGGGACCAAAATCACGCGCCTTCGGAGACGAACCGTCGCCAGGCAGCATCGGACTCGGCATCGGCAGGCCAGAACGTCTCGATCCTCAGCTCGGAAACAGTGACGTCGAGCGAGGCATCGATGGTCGCGATGGTCGTGAACAACTCGAAGCGACGGTCGCCGACCGTGTAGCGGAGAGGCACGAGTGGACCACTCGCCGACGGGTCGGACTGATGCGCTCCCGTCACCATGCCGCGTATCTCATCCACGAGCGCAGCGAGACCGAGGTCGCCGGGCGCTCGAACGGCATCCCGCTCCAGCCCTGCGAGCAGAATGGGCCACACCGAGTCCCAGTTGTCGATGAACCTCCTGAGCCCGGAGGGGTGAAATGTCGCCCGCATCAAGTTGAGCACGCCTTCGTGTACGAGCACCTCCGGATCGAGCAGACGTTGTGCGAGCAGTTGCGCAGGGCCATTCGAGGCAACGACGTTCCACCGACGATCGACCACGACCGCCATGTACGGGGTGTGCGCATCGACGATGAACTGCACGGCAGGCAGGATCTGGGGCAGTTCTGCCGGATCGGTCTCTGGATGCGCCGGGGCGTGGCCGGCTGCGACGAGCATCACGTTCTGCTCGCGGAGCGGGACATCGAGAACGACTCCGAGATGACGCACGAGTTCCGCGCTCGGCTTGGACCGTCCGGTCTCGATGAAGCTGATGTGCCGCTGGGAAACGTCGGCGACGGCACCGAGCGCAAGCTGGCTCATCCCCCTTCGATGCCGCCACAGCCGGAGTAGATCACCGAACGTCGCATTCATGCCCTCGACCCTACGAACCGGCTGATCTGAAAGCCATTACCTCTCACATCATTGCATTGATTACCCCCGGCAGACATGGTGTGCGCAGGAGGTATTGACATGAACAACGACAACAACGTTCTCAGGCGTGCGCTTGCCGCCAACGCCGCGTTCAGCAGCATCACGGGGCTCATCGCGTCACTCATGGCCGGCTCCCTCTCGGACGCGCTCGGCCCCCCGACGTGGTCGCTGCGGGCGCTCGGAGTCGGGCTGCTGGTGTTCGCAGCCGTGACGGCGAACGAGGCCCGCGAACCGAGAAGGACCGGAACGTGGCAGATCATCGCGGCCGACGTCGGCTGGGTGATCGCAGCGGCGATCATCGTGGGACTTTCCCCGACCTGGTTGACCGAGACCGGACGGACCGTGGTCGTTGCGGTCACCGTCATCGTCGCTGCTGTTGCCGTCGCCCAATGGCGAGGCCTCGAGTCAACCGCATGAACCGGGATCCGGACCGAACAAGCGGATCGGTACCCTCCGTCCAATGTCGAAGCATCCGTCCAGAGCCGTCACGGTGTCCGCCGAGATCCCTGCCCATCCCACCGAGGTGCTCGCCTTCATCGGCGACACGCGCAACGACCCGCTGTGGTGCCCGAATGTCGATTCGGCGGTGATGACGTCGGACGGCCCGATCGGCGTCGGCTCGACATTCAAGTACACCCAGCACCTCGATCAGCCCGGTCGGAGACGCGTCTCCTTCGACGGGGACGTGGAGATCGTGGCACTGGACGACCGCTCGATCCGATGGCGCGTCACGGACAAGTTCCAGGAACGGACGATCACCTGCGTGGTCGAGCCCTCAAACAACGGTTCTCGGGTGACGCAGACCACGGAGGCGTCATTTCATCGTTCACCGGGTGTGGCGAAGTACGCCTATCCATTACTGGCCCGCCGGACGCTGAAGGACCAACTTCGCCACCTTCGAAAGCACCTCGCCGGCTAGCTGGGTGGAGCCGCCGACTCGCATGAGATCGCGCATCGGATCGAGCACGGCGAACTCTCTGAGCCGTCGTCGAAATCGCGGCGCGGAAGGATCTGGATCGTGTCGACCGTCATCGACCCGGCTCGAGTTCGAAAACGTGGATGGTTCGGTGGGATGCTCTTTCGCGGTAGTTCCCGAAGGCCGGATAGGCAGCGATGGCCGCCTCCCAGATGGGCTCCTGCCGGTCAGGCTCCACCCGCACGGCCTCGACCTCGGTTCGGCTGCTGCGCCAAGCAATGACTGCCCGTGGATGGGCAAGCAGGTTGTGCACCCACGCCGGCGAACGTTCGGCTCCGAAACTGGTGCCGATCAGAGCAAGCTTCCGCCCAGGCGTTGGGATGCCCAGCAGTGGCACCTCGTGGGGCCGGCCGGACTTCGCTCCAGTGGTGGTCACCCACAGGACGGGGAGGCCAGTCAGAAACGACGCTGCAGTCGCGCGCCCCCGGGTCGCCCGCAGCGTCATACGGTCGAGCGGCATCGCCACCTTGGCGACTAGCTCGCTCATGGGCTCGGTGGCGACGACTTCAGATAACCGCCGCCTCAAGCCGGTCTGCGGACGCACCTCGTATCCGAGAACATCGATCAGCGACATCGGCGGGACGATACTTCCCGCGTCTCGCTCCGAGAGCAAGAAGCTTTACGAATTCAACTGTCCGCTGACACCTTCACGGGAGTGAACGAGCGCAACGATACCGCAGACGTCGCCACCAACGTCCGCTCCGACCTCTTCGAAGTGTTCGTCGAGGCGAGTCGACAGATGCGTCAGTTCCTCGACGAGACGGCTGGATCGCTCGGGCTCGCCGAGCGCACCCCCGACCCGAATGACCGGCGTGTCAGGCAGGTGACGCTCACCGCCAAAGGTCACGAGCTCCAAGATCGACTCCAGGGGCTGCTGTACGAGGCCAACCCGATCGTGGTCGGTCTCGGGCCCGCTGAACAAGAGACACTCGTGGCAATGCTGCGCAAACTTCCGCCTCCTCCAACGAGCGCCTGACCGGAATCAACTCGCCGTTCATTCGGCTGCCGACGATCATTGACTCCGACCATGCCGAACGTCGAAGAGCTGCGCGCCGCCATCCGCCGGCTGCCTCCGCACCAACAGACCCGCTTCTCGAAGCGTCTCTCCGGAACCCGTCGCGTCGACGATCCCAAACGACGAGCACGCATCCTGTCGAAGATCGCCGCCGACATCGAGGGGCTGGAACGACGCCGCGCCCTGCGCTCCGACAGCGTCCCCGATCGCCTGGTGTATCCCGACCTCCCGATCACCGCACGGCGGGACGACCTCCTCGCGGTCATCCGTGACAATCAGGTGGTGATCGTCGCCGGCGAGACCGGTTCGGGGAAGAGCACCCAACTCCCCAAGATCTGCATGGAGCTCGGCCGCGGTATCGACGGCTGGATCGGCCACACCCAGCCGCGTCGGATCGCCGCCCGGAGCATCGCCGAGCGGATCGCCGAGGAGACCGGCACCGAGATCGGGGGGCTGGTCGGGTTCGCCATGCGCTTCACCGACACCGTCAGCGACAAGAGCGTCGTCAAGGTGCTCACCGACGGGTTGCTGCTCGCCGAGATCCAGAGGGACCGCGACCTGTCGCGTTACGACACGATCATCATCGACGAAGCTCATGAACGGTCGCTGAACATCGACTTCCTTCTCGGCTTCCTGACCGAGCTCCTCCCCCGTCGACCCGACCTCAAGCTCATCGTGACCTCCGCGACGATCGACACCGAACGCTTCTCCAAACACTTCGGCAACGCGCCGATCGTCGAGGTGTCCGGACGCGGCTACCCCGTCGAGATCCGCTACCGGCCTCTCGAGATGGGCGGTGAGGTGCGGGACCAGCCCGAGGCCATCTGTGATGCAGTCAACGAGCTCGTTCGCGACCACTCGGGCGACATCCTCGTGTTCTGCTCTGGTGAGCGCGAGATCCGCGACGCCGCCGAAGCCTTGGCCGATTTGAAGCTGAAGCACACCCAGATCGTCCCCCTGTACGCCCGCCTGTCGTCGGCCGAACAGCATCGGGTGTTCGAGCCGCACACCGGTCGCCGCATCGTGATCGCCACCAACGTCGCCGAGACCTCACTCACCGTGCCAGGCATCCGAGCGGTCGTCGATCCGGGAACGGCTCGCATCTCTCGCTTCAGCCGACGAACCAAGGTCCAACGTCTCCCGATCGAGCCGATCTCGAAGGCATCCGCCGACCAGCGGGCGGGACGATGCGGGCGGATCGGGCCGGGCATCTGCATCCGGCTGTTCTCCGAGGAGGACTTCGTGAGCCGCGACGACTTCACCGAGCCCGAGATCCAGCGGACGAGCCTGGCCAGCGTCATTCTTCAGATGGCAGCGCTCGGGCTGGGCGACGTGGAGTCGTTCCCGTTCCTCGATCCGCCCGACACCAGACAGATCCGCGACGGTGTGCTGCTGTTGGAGGAGCTGGGGGCGCTCGATCCCGCGGCGCACGGCACCAAGGGATGGCTGACCCCCCTCGGAAAGCAGCTCGCACGGCTGCCCCTCGATCCGCGCCTCGCCCGCATGGTGATCGCCGGCGCCGAACACGACTGTCTCCGAGAAGTGCTGGTGATCGTGTCGGCATTGTCCATCCAAGATCCGCGCGACCGGCCGACCGAGCACCGGGCCCGCGCAGATGAGCTGCATGCCCGCTTTGCCGAGCCGTCCTCGGACTTCCTCGGCTGGCTCAAGCTGTGGGACTACATCCGCAAGCAGCGCAAGAAGCTGTCCTCCAGCCAGTTCCGCAGACTGTGCCGCGACGAATTCCTCAACCACCGCCGGATCCGCGAGTGGCAGGACGTGCACGGACAGCTCCGCCAGCTGACCGACGAGATGGGACTCGTCCGAGACCGGGATCCGGCCGAAGGCGACACGATCCACAAGGCGCTCCTCACCGGACTGCTGTCCCACGTCGGCCACAAGGACCCGAACGGCTACGAGTATCTGGGCGCACGCGGGGCACGCTTCGCCATCAACCCGGGATCGGTGCTGTTCAAGCGGGGACCTGAGTGGATCATGGCCGGCGAGCTCGTGGAGACCACCCGCCTGTGGGCGCAGGACGTGACCAAGATCGACCCGGCGTGGGCCGAGGAGGTCGGCGGCCATCTCGTCAAGCGGTCCCACTCGGACCCGTGGTGGAGCGCCGATCTCGGAGCATCGATCGCCAACGAGACGGTGACCCTGTTCGGCCTCCGCCTGTTCGCCGATCGAACCGTCCAGTACGGGCGGATCGACACGGCAGCGGCGCGGGAGCTGTTCATCCGGCATGCACTGGTGTGGGGCGAATGGGAGACCCACCATGCGTTCGCCGCCCACAACGAGCGACAAATGGCCGAGGTCGAGGAGCTCCAGACCCGTCACCGCCGGACCGACCTCATGATCGACGACGACGAGCTGTTCGACTTCTTCGACGCCCGCATCCCCGACGACATCACCACCGTTCGCCACTTCGACGCCTGGTGGAAACGCCAGCGACCGAAGTCACCCCATCTCCTCGATCTCGATCTGAACGCACTGATCCGTCCGGAAGTCGACTCGCTCGACGAACACGAGTTCCCGCCGGAGTGGATCCACGGCGATCTCCACCTCCCGCTCGAATACGAGTTCGACTACGGGAGCCAGTCGGACGGGGTCACGGTGATCGTCGACGTCGGCCTGCTCGACCGTCTCGACCCGGCGGTGTTCGAGTGGAACGTCCCCGGCCTGCGACGAGAGTTGGTCGAGACCATGGTGCGTTCGCTCCCGAAGCGACTGCGCAAGGCGGTGTCCCCGATTCCCGAAACCGTCGACCGACTCGTCGAGACGCTCGACCCGGGTGACGGTTCCCCCATCGACGCAGTACGCCGCGCGCTGTCGGCGATCGCCGACACCCCGGTCCTCCCGGAGGACTTCGATCCGACCCGGATCCCCAGCCACCTCCGACCTCGGTTCCGGGTCGTCGATGCCGAAGGACACCCAATCGCCGAATCGAGCGACCTGGATGAGCTGCGGGCATCGTTCCGGGAGGAGGCGCGGGCCGCCGTGTCCACCAGCCGACACCCGATCGAAGTCGACGGGTTGAACTCCTGGACGATCGGCGACCTGCCGAGGGTCGTGACGATCCAAGGTCCTGGCCACGACATCGAGGCCTTTCCCGCGCTCGTCGACGATGGCGATCTCGTCGCGGTTCGGCTGATGGCGACGCCGGAGGAACAGGCCGATGCCATGTGGGAGGGGCTCCGCAAGCTGCTCGCCTTCCATCTCAACGCACCCGGCAAGCTGCTCCGATCGTTGCTCACCGACAACGCCAAGCTGGCGCTGGTCACGAGCCCGTATGCCGATCAGAACGAATGGCTGAACGACTGCCTGGCGTGCGCCCTCGATGCGGTGATGCTCGATGCAGGCGGGCTGGTCTGGACCGAGGCCGGGTTCGAACGGCTGCTGGCGAGGATGCGCGACACCATCGCAGACCGACTCGGGGAGGTCGGACGTACGTCGATCGCCATCATGGAGACGCTCCGCAACGCCTACATCGCCGCCGAACCACTCGGGGCGGAGGCCTTCGAGCCGAGCATCACCGACGTGGGCGACCAGCTCTCACGGCTCGTGTATCCAGGCATGCTGACGGCCATGGGCATCGGTCGGCTGGACGATCTGCACCGGTATCTCCAGGCGGTCGAGTACCGGTTGTCACGCCTTTCGGAGACGCTTCCGAGAGACCGCGAACGCATGGCCCGCATCCAGGTGCTCGAAGCGGACCACGACCACCTGCTCGACACGCTCCCGCCGTCCCCCGAGCTCATCGACATCGGCTGGCAGCTGCAGGAACTGCGCGTCAGCCTGTTCGCCCAACACCTCGGCGTGAAGGGCACCGTTTCGGAGAAGCGCATCCGCACCGCCCTCCGAGACGTCGCCATGACCGGCTGAGTCC
>CBDTYK010000040.1:0-7331 GCA_965364595.1 uncultured bacterium | reverse complement strand
CCCAGGCGGCGGAGGTCATCTCAGAGGCCGAGGCCCGGGCCGCCAAGCTGATCGCTGCGGCGGTCGCCGACGCCGAAGAGCAGGTCGCCGACGTTCGTCCCCGTGCCGAAGCCGAAGCGGAAAAGATCGTCCAAGAGGCTCGAGACGAGGCCTCCTCCATCGAGAGCAGTGCGACCGAGATGGCCGAGCGAACCATCACGCAGGCCGAAGAGACGCTGGCAGAAGCCGAGGCCAAGGCCGCCGAGATCATGGCCGAAGCCGAGGCAAACGCCGAGAACCTCAGCCGCTCCCTCGACATCGACCGTGAGCTCGTCAAGGAGCGGCTCGATTCCCTCGATGAGCGCGAGACCGAACTCGAAGCGAAGATGGCCGAGGCCGAGCGGACGCTCGAGCATGCCCGCACCGAGGCCGAGCGGATGACGACCGAGGCGGGCGAGGCGGTCGATCGCATGATGCGGAGCGGTCAGATGGTGGCCGAGTCGCAACGCCAGGAGTTCCAGTCCGATCAGGAGGCGCTCCAGACACTCCAGACCCAGCACGCCGCCGACCTCCGCGAGCTGACCGAGCGCTATGAGACCAAGGTCTCGAACCAGAACATCGAGAACCTCGAGCTGCGTCAGGAGATCGAGGCGCTCCGAGAGAGGGTCGAGTCATTGCAGAGCGCTCCCCCGAGACCCTCGAAGGCACCTGACGATCCGGTGCAGCGCGACGAAGAGCTCGAGGTGGATCTCACGGCCGGAGTCAGGCAGAACGAGGAAGCGTCGAGCCGGGCCGGCGGAGAGGGAGAAGACGACGACAGTTTCGTCTCCCCGTGGATGGTCCCCGAACACGAAGAAGAAACCCTCGACTCGGACATCGACTTCGACGAGTTGGACGGTGTCGAAGACGACACCGTCGAGGATGACGACACCGACGTCGAAGACAACGAACCTGTCCGCAGCTCGCTTGGCCTGTCGACCGGACTGGCCCCCAATGCGCGTCTCGTCGAAGGGCTCCAGGCGTCAGCGTTCCGGGCGTCGGAAGAGCCAAAGAAGCGCAGACGCCGAAAGCGCTGATGGAAGACCAGAAGGCACGTCTCAAGCAGCTGATTCTCGATGCCGAGGCGCTCATGCAGACCGCCAAGGCCGAAGCGCGCCAGATCGTCGGCTCTGCCGAGATCCAGGCGAAGGAACTGGTCGACGCGGCGAGACAGCTCCACTCGGCAGCCGAGGCCGAAGCCGCCGAGCTTCGTGCCGAGGCCGACCGGGTGCGCCGGCAGGCGGAGGCTGACGCCCGCAACCTGGCCGAAGACGCCCAGGCGCGCCACCAGGCCGCAATCGAGGAGGCCCGCACGGTGGTCGCGTCTGCACCCGAGGCACAGGGCGAGGACCCACCTGCGGTCCCGGTCGACGGCGAGGAACCGACCCAGCCGATCCCTGACGATGTGCTCCGGGAAGCGAGTGAGAGGGCCGACCAGATGCTTCGTGTCGCCCGTTCCGAGGCGAAAGCTCGGGCGGACGAGATGCTCGAAACTGCGCGGCGGCGGGCCGCGCAGATCGACGAGGACGCCCGGCGTCGCGAGGAGGTCGCGGCGAAGCAGTTCAGACTGATCAAGCGCAGCATGCAGGACGAACAGCTCGAGCTGAAGTCACGCATCGCCGAGCTGCGAGCCGAACTGAGGGCCGTCGAGGCCGAGCTGAGCCACCACGCTCCTCCCGGTGAGCGAGCCCGTGAGCCGCGAGTCGAAGTTGATCCTGCACCACATCCGATCGAAGCCCCCCCAGCCGCTCCCGAGTCTGCTGGCCGCGCCGCCGAAGAACCGGAGCGCCCCGCGCCGATCGACGAACCGGACAGAGTCTCACTCGCCGACAAACTCGCAGCGCTGGAAGCGGCCGAACGCGCCGGCGATGGTTCGCCCGACGACTATGCACAGGCGATGAAGCGCTTTCGTCGTCGAGCCTGAGGCCCGGCCCATGGCCCCGGTCGTCACCCGATCGGAGTCGTCAACCTGC
This sequence comes from uncultured bacterium, assembly GCA_965364595.1. Taxonomy (GTDB): domain Bacteria; phylum Actinomycetota; class Acidimicrobiia; order Spongiisociales; family ZC4RG35; genus JAHEDH01. The sequence continues at coordinate 5,340 of CBDTYK010000040.1, read as the reverse complement.
CAGTTCGGAACGACGAGCCCTGACGAGGGCGTGTTCGACCAATTCGATCAGCGCTCGCTGCACCTCGTTCCGGTTGCGGGCATCGCAGTACCCCATCGGGACCTCGTTGCCGATCTGCAATGCCTGACGGACCGCCTGCAGCTGATGCGGACGCTCCCCGTGAAACGTGTTGACGACCACCACGAACGGGACGCTGCGCTGCTCGAAGAAGTCGATCGCTGCGAAGCAGTCGGCGAGACGACGAGTGTCCGCGAGCACGATCGCCCCGATGGCTCCGCGGCTCAACTCGTTCCACATGAAATGGAACCGCCCCTGTCCGGGTGTCCCGAAGAGATACAGCAAGAGCTCGTCACCGAGACTGATTCTCCCGAAGTCCATCGCCACGGTCGTCGTGGTCTTGCCGTCTGTCGCCGAGAGCTCGTCGACACCGGCGGAGGCGGTGGTCATGACGGCTTCGGAGCGGAGCGGTTCGATCTCGGAGATCGAACCGACGAACGTGGTCTTTCCGACGCCGAAGCCGCCGGCCACGACGATCTTGACCGGGGTGCGTCGCCGATCAGAGGTTGCGGATACCATCGAGCACCTTCTCCAGTAGTTCTGAGTACGACACGGAGTCTTCTTCGACGAGGAGCTCGACGGCTCCCTGCTTGATCAGGTCGGACACGACGACCCTGGCGACACCAACCGGGATCTCGAGCTTGGCGGCGATCTCGATCAGCGCAGTGGCCGAATCGCAGGCGGCGATCACCTGCGCAGCCTCCCACCGATAGCGATGCTGATTCGCCCTTCCTCGATCCGTCGCAGCGATCTGGCTCTCCAACTCCAGTGGAGGGCCATCGACGGACGTGCGTCCGCCGGTGATCGCGTACGGGCGGACGAAGCGCCCCTGTGTCTCGGACACCGTCTTCTCAGCCTCCCAACAGCACCGACTTGAGCTCCGCCCGGACCTCCGGCGTCAGGACGTCGCCGGCCCGGTCTGAGAACAGCGCCATCTCGTAGCCGATCATCCCGATGTCGGCGTCCTTGCCCGTGCTGACACACATGAGCGAGCCGTCCCTGATTCCGGTCACGAACAGCCAGCCCCGTTCCATCTCGATGATCACGTTGTTGACGGCTCCGGCACCGAAGCGGCCGGCGGAGCCGTAGGCGAGGCCGATCAGTCCGGATGAGACTGCGGCCAGGCGCTCCGCTGTCTCTCGCTCCACGCCGTTCGAGACGGCGAGTGGGAGCCCGTCGGACGACACGACCACTGCCTGACGCACGGCCGGGACCTGCTCGACGAAACGAACGATCAGCCAGTTGAGGGAGTCAGCGGCTTCACTCATGATGCACCTCTTCCTTGTTCGAATCTCGCCCGACGGTCACCCCGAGCTGGAAGGAACTGAATGCGGACTTGATCGCTTCGGGATCCCTCGCGGACGTGTCGACGGACCGCTCGGCGACGTCGGGAGCGGTGAAGGAGGCCCCTGGCTTGCGGGTCGGGAGACCCGCCGGCGACAGGTCGACATCCCCCGGTTCGTCTTCCGAGGCGGCAGCCGGTGCCTGCTCGTCGTGACGTGTCGGCCCCCGACGTTGCGGGAGCTCCCCCGCCGACAGTGCCGTGTGGCGGGCGGATCGAACCTCCACCGGTTCGGAGGGCTGGCGTGTGGGTTGGGGCGCCGATGGTTCAGCACCGCTGGGACTCGGCGGCCGCAGTGGGGTCGTTTCCACCCGTGGTTCCGACGCGTTCGGAGCGCTGGGGGCCGGCCGCATCGGCTCTTCGACCCTGATCTCGAACAGTTCCTTGGGCACCATGACGTGGGCCGTCAGCCCGGGCGCCCCGGTGACGAGCCTGACTCTCACGCCGTGCCGCTTCGCCAGCATCGCCACGACGTACAGGCCGAGCGTCGGTTCCAGAGCCAGTCCGACGACCGGTGGGCGCACCAGGAGCTCGTTCAGTTCGGCGAGGCGGCGACTGGGTACACCGACACCGCGATCGGTGATGGTGACGAGGTATCCCTCGTCGTGGAAGTGACCGGCGATTCTGACTCGCGTCTCCGGTGGAGAGAACGACGTTGCGTTCTCGAGGAGCTCCGACAGCAGGTGGGCGAGGTCGGCCACGGCAGCGCCCTTCAAGCGCACCGATTCGAGTGCGAGCACGTCGATGCGCCGATAGTCCTCGACCTCGCCGAGTGCGGCGCGGACCACGTCGTCGACCTCGAGCGGTGTTCTCCACTTCTTCTGCGGCTCGCTTCCTGCCAGCACCAAGAGGCTCTCTGCGTTCCGGCGCATACGGGTGGCGAGATGGTCGAGTTGATAGAAGTCGGCGAGGGTGTCTGGATCTTCTTCGTTGCGCTCGAGCGTGTCGATCATCGCCAGCTGACGATCAATGAGGCTGCGGTTCCGCCGGGCGAGCGTCACGAACATGTCGGCCACACCCTTGCGAAGCACTTCGACCTGCTGGGTTGCGACATGCTCGAGGGTCGACTGCATCGCCGAGAAGGACCGGGCCAGGTCTCCGACCTCGTCGGCCCCTCGGTCGCGGATCGGCGGAATGGTCGGAAGGACGGCGTCTTCGGATGGGTCACGGAGCGCTTCGACCAGCGCCGGCAGCTGGGTCTGGGACACGTTCCTGGCGCTTTCGGTGATCGTCCTGACCCTGGAGACGATCGAGCGGGAGACGAGTGCGGTCACGGCTGCGGCTCCGAGTACCGCTGCGGCGGCGATGCCGAGCACGACCAACGCTTGTTGGCGAACGTCGGCGGCGGCTCGCTGAGCCTGGTCGACGACGGCGTCGATCTGGGACCGCTGGAAATCGAGCAGTGCGACGCTTCTCGCGTCCGAGGCCTCGATCCAGTTGGTACCGACGGCTTGTGGCGCACGTTCACCGCTTCTGACGATCTCTCCTGCGAACCTGGACGCATCGAAGACTGCCTGCTGGAGGCCCGAGTCGCGGTAGTCCTCGAGTGCAGCTTCGGTGGTGACCGTGGATTCGAACGAGGAGAGCCATTGCGTGACATCGACACCGGAGCGACGAATGGTCTCGAGATTGGTCGCCAGCCTGGCGTCCGACTCGAGCAGTGAGACCGTGCGATCCTGGATGGTGGCAGCCTGGAGCGCCCGGCTCACGGCTGCGACGCCGGCGAGTTCGCGAGCGAGATCGACGTCCGACACCTCGGCGACGATGAAGTCACCGATCTCCAGGATCTGCGCGTCGGCCAGGTCGTAGCCCTCGGGGATCCTGACGCGCTGGGTCGCCGGGGACGTACCCGACTCGTCGAAGAACGCTCGAACGGCGCCCACTGCGAGCTCGGCGACCTCGAACTGACTGACGATCGGAGCTGGATCACCGAGGCGGCGGATGTAGCTGCGGAGCGCGTCGAGCGCTTCGTCGGTGGTCTCTCGAGTGACCGACAGGTCGGCGGCGCCACGCATGGCGGACAGGTCCTGTTCGACGAGTTCGTCCAGGGCCGCCAGCGTTGCGGCCTCTTCGGCGGCGAAGACGTCGATCACGTCCTGTAGCGGCTCCCAGGTCGCGGCGAGATCGGCCGTGAAGTCCTGTTGCTCCGCGTCCGCGAAGGCGTCGAGCGCGAACAGTGTCGCCGCTGCCACCAGCAGGACGACGAGCGGCAGCGCCGCAATTGCCAGCTTGCCAGGGAGGCGAAGTCGCCGAAGCATGATGTCCCTTGTCTCCTCGATCCGGGTCGTATCGAGGTCTATCGGTAGGAGGTGACTATACCTGTAGCGCCAAATCGCACTAGTCACCTGCCGGATGCCAAGTATCACGGCGGAGTCGGCCCTGCGGGCGGTGTCGACCGTCAGCCGTGTGCTTTGTGCTTTGAGCCCTGAGCTTTGAGCGTCGATGGCCCGGACGATGGAGCCCAACCGTGGCGGGCGGACTCATTGCTCATTGCTCACGGCTCATGGCTGATGGCTCATTGCGCATAGGCCATCGCCCACAGCGCTCGCAGACCGATCGAACGCCGAATTCAGGAGTCCTCGGGCTCGCCGAGGAGACGGAACGCTGCGAACACGCCGTCCACTCCACGTAGATCGCTGATGAGTCTCGGCACCTGAGACGGGTCGGACAGCTCGATCTCGTAGCGCAGGATCGCAACCCGGTCACGGCCGGTGATCGACGAGGACGCAGTGATGTTTCCGGCGAGCTCGGAGATGACCTCGGTGACGTCCCGCAGGAGCCGGGTCCGGTCGAGCGCCTCGACCTGCACCCACACGTAGAACGAACCGACCCGCTCCGCCGGCCAGGAGACCTCGATCATCCGCTCGGCTCCATTGGCAGCGAGCGACGCCATGTTCGTGCAGTCGCTGCGATGGACCGACACGCCGCGACCGACCGTCACGAAACCAACGATGTCGTCGCCCGGTACAGGGACACAACAGCGTGCGATCGACACCATGATGTCGTCGAAGCCCTCCACGATGATTCCGGGACCGGCCGAGGAGTACTTCCGTGGGCGCACCGGTTGGAGGAGATCCTCGGTGTCGGTCTCGGGCCGGATGTGCCGCAGCATCCGCTGGAGCACCGTGTTGGCGCCGATCTCGCCCTCACCGATCGCAACCAACAACACGTCGCTGTTCGGCTTCGAGAACTCGCTGGCGACCTCTTCGATCAACGCGTCCCGCTCCCCCGCCCCGAGCCCGAGGCCCTCTTTCCGAAGCAGGGAGAACAGCTGTTCGCGACCTTCGGCCATCGCCTGGCTGCGCCGCTCTTTGAGGAACCACTGTTTGATCTTCGACTTCGCTCGCGAGGTGCGAGCGATCTTCAACCAGTCGCGTGATGGCGCAGCGGTCTCGGACTTCGACGTGATGATCTCGATCGAGTCGCCCGACTCGAGACGCGTGCTCAGCGGCATGAGGCGGCCGTTGATCTTCGCTCCGACACATCGATGACCGACCTCGGTGTGCACTGCGTATGCGAAATCGATCGCCGTCGCCCCCTTGGGCAGCGTCTTGATGTCCCCTGCAGGTGTGGTGACGAACACCTCGTCCTGGTAGAGGTCCATCTTCAGTTGATCGAGGAACTCGACCGGGTCGGAGGTGAGCTCCTCGAGCGCGTGCAGGCTCCCCTGCCACCGCATGTCGGTCTTCTCCGACTCCTTGTACCGCCAGTGAGCAGCAACGCCGGCTTCGGCCAGTTGGTGCATCTCACGGGTGCGGATCTGGACTTCGAGGGGCTTGCCGTCCTTGCCGATCACCGTCGTGTGGAGTGACTGGTAGAGGTTGAACTTGGGCATTGCCACGTAGTCCTTGAACCGTCCGGAAACGGGCAGCCACCGAGCATGAACGAGACCGAGGACGGCGTAGCAGTCCTGCATGGTGTCGGTGATGACGCGAATCCCG
>CBDTYK010000039.1:0-7345 GCA_965364595.1 uncultured bacterium | reverse complement strand
CGAACCGGTGAGTCGAAGATGCTCTTCGATCAGCGCCTTCAGCTCGATCGCGTCCATCTCGCGCAATCGCTGATTCGACGGTGCCGTGTCCGCCATGAAACGGTTGAGCCGCACCTTCGGATCCCAGATGTACGCGACTCCTCCGGTCATTCCGGCGCCGAAGTTCCGGCCGACAGTGCCGAGCACCACTGCGGTGCCGCCCGTCATGTACTCGCACCCATGGTCCGAGCAACCCTCGACCACTGCCGTCGCTCCCGAGTTGCGGACTGCAAACCGCTGACCGACCGAGCCGGCCAGGAACGCACTTCCGCCGGTGGCGCCGTACAGGACGGCGTTCCCGCCGGCGTGTGGGACATCCTCGACACGCCGAGGCTTCACGACGATCCGACCTCCACCCATGCCCTTCCCGACGTAGTCGTTGGCAGGGCCGTTGAGATCGAGCGAGACGCCTCTGGACAGGAATGCGCCGAAACTCTGACCTGCGACACCCGACAGTCGGATGTCGATGGTCCCGCTCGGCAGCCCTTCGTCGCCGTACCGGGCGGCGACCATGCCGGACACTCTCGCTCCGATCGTGCGGTCGACGTTCGAGATCGGATACGACAGACTGATGGGCTCCTTCGTCTCGATGGTGTCCGCAACCTCAGTCGCGAGCCGCTCGGAGAGCGTCGACATCTCCATCTTGCGGAAGCCGGGATGGCGCAGACGCCCTTCGGCGCGGACCAACATCTTGTTCAGGGACTGCGAGAGGGGGTGGTCGGCGATCTCGAGGAGATCGGCTCGTCCGATGATCTCCCCGATCGACCGTGCCCCCAGCGCTGCGAGGTGACGTCTCGCCTCCTCGGCGAGCATCGTGAACAGGGCCACGACCTGATCGGCGGTACCCGTGAACTTCGCCCTGAGGTCTTCTCTCTGCGTGGCGATGCCGACCGGGCAAGTGTTCGAGTGGCATTGCCTGACCATCTTGCAGCCGAGCGCGAGCAGCGGCAGCGTCCCGAACCCGAACCGCTCCGCACCGAGCAGGGCTGCGATGACGACATCGCGCCCGGTGCGGAGGCCACCGTCGGTCTCGAGCGCAACGACCGATCGGAGGCCGTTGGCGACGAGCGTCTGATGTGCCTCTGCAACCCCGAGCTCCCACGGCGATCCGGCGTGCTTGATGGATTCGAGCGGCGACGCACCGGTGCCACCATCGAGACCCGACACGAGGATGGCGTCGGCCTGCGCCTTGGCCACGCCCACCGCAACCGTTCCGACACCCGGCTCGGACACGAGCTTCACCGACACGCGGCCGTTGGGTTTGAACGCCTTGAGGTCGTAGATGAGCTGAGCGAGATCCTCGATCGAATAGATGTCGTGGTGCGGAGGCGGCGAGATCAGCGAGACGCCCGGTTCGGTGTGCCTGAGCCGGGCGATCTCCTCTGTGACCTTGTGACCGGGAAGCTGTCCTCCCTCGCCGGGCTTGGATCCCTGCGCCATCTTGATCTGGAGTTCCTCCGACGAGGCCAGATATCCGGGGGTCACGCCGAACCGGCCGGACGCGACCTGCTTGATGGCCGAGTTCCGTATCGTCCCGAACCGCAGCTCATCCTCCCCGCCCTCTCCGGAGTTCGAGAGACCGCCGATGTGGTTCATCGCCTCGGCGAGCGCGACGTGAGTTTCGACCGAGAGCGCCCCGAGCGACATCGCTGCGGTGACGAACCGTCGCATGATCGACTCCACCGGCTCGACCTCGTCGATCGGGACCGGGCGTCGATCGACGAACGACAGCAGGTCCCTGACCTGCGCCGGAGGACGGTCCTCGATCGCTTCGACGTAGGCGGCCCAATCCTCCATCTCACCGGATCGGACCGCTCGTTGCAGACTGAGCACCACTTTGGGCGAGGTCACGTGATACGCGCCGCCACGGCGCTGTTTGTAGAAGCCACCGACGAACTCCTCGCCTTCCTCGAAATCCCGATGCAGTGTCAGGACGCGCTCGGCGAGATCGGTGAAGCCGAGGCCGTACATCCTCGAAGGGGTGTTGCGGAACGCCAACCCGAGTACGTCGGGATGCAAGCCGATCGCTTCGAAGAGCTCCGAGCCTCGATACGAGGACACCGTGCAGATGCCCATCTTCGACATGATCTTGAGCATGCCGCTCATGAGCGCAGACCGGTAGTTCTCCTGGGCGATGACCGGGTCGAGTTTGACGATGCCACCCTCGGCGAGCTGACGAACCTGGTCGATGGCGAGGTATGGGTTGATCGCCGATGCCCCATACCCGAGCAACGTTGCGAGATCGTGGCTGTCACGCATCTCCCCGGTCACGGCGATGATCGAGGCCTGGAGGCGAATGCCCTCGCTGATCAGATGATGATGGACCGTGCCGACGGCCAGCAGCATCGGCACCGGTGCGTGCAAAGCATCGACTTCGCGATCGCTGAGCACGATGATCGACGCTCCGAGCCGGACCGCCTCTGCCGCCTCGGATCGGATCTCCTCCAAACGGCGCCGCATGCCTTCCGGGCCCTCGGATGCATCCCACACCGTCGGGATCCAATGAGAGAAGAACTTCGAGTCGCTGGATCGCACGATCGATTCGAGGTCGGCATCGGAGAGGATCGGCGAGCTGAGCTCGATCAGATGCGCCTGCTGCTGGGTCTCTGACAGGATCGAGCCCCGACGCCCGAGATAGGTTCGCATCGACATCACCCAGTGCTCGCGGATCGGGTCCATGGGCGGGTTCGTCACCTGGGCGAACATCTGCTGGAAGTACTGGCTCAGCCTTCGGGGGCGCTCGTCGAGCGCGGCGAGCTGGGTGTCGGATCCCATCGATCCGACCGGCGTCTTCCCCTCTGCCATCTCGGCGAGGATCATGCGCCGCTCCTCTGCGGTGTACCCGAAGACGCGACACATCGCCTCGGCGTCGAACCGGTCGTCGCCTCGGGCGTCGAAGGGTTTCTGCACGTAGTCGGTCTCGGTATCGATCCACTCCCCGTACGGCTGCATCGATGCGAGGCCGGCCTTCAGATCATCGGAGAAGACCATCCGCCCGTCGGTGCGATCGAACAGGAAGACCTCTCCGGGACCGAGCTGGCCGGTGCGCACTGCCTGCGCCTCTTCTTCGGGACAGACGCCCGCCTCTGAGCTGACCAGCACCACGTTCGGCGTGATCGCCCATCTGGCGGGCCGGAGGCCATTCCGGTCCATGCCCGCGAGGAGCGAGACCCCGTCGGTCGCAGCGATGGCGGCCGGACCATCCCACGGCTCGGTGAGGAACGCGTGGTACTCGTAGAAGCTGCGGAGCTCGGGGTCCTGGTCGGCGACGTTCTCCCACGCAGCGGGGATCAACATCTCCTTGACGTGGGCGAGGCTCCGCCCGGTTCGGAGCAGCAATTCGAAGACGTTGTCCAGTGACCCCGAATCCGACAGCCCATCCTGAAGGAACGGCCTCAGGTCACGGGCCCGCTCACCCCACACGACCGATTCGACGTAGCGCTCACGGGATTGCATCCACGAGCGGTTGGAACGGACCGTGTTGATCTCACCGTTGTGGGCGATCGACCGGAACGGCTGGGCGCTCGGCCAGGCGGGGAACGTGTTGGTGGAGTAGCGCTGGTGGAAGATGGCGAAGCTGGTCTCGTAATCGGGATCGGACAGGTCCCAGTAGAAGTTCGAGATGTCGGCGGCACGGAACAGGCCCTTGTAGACGACCGTTCTGGCCGAAGCCGACGGGATCGAGAAGAGCTCGAGATGGTCTCCTGCGCGCTCCATGTGCTTCCGAGCGAGAAAGAGTCTCCGCTCGAAGGCTTCCGGGTCGACCCCGTCGGGGGCGCTCACGATGACTTGTTCGATGATGGGCAGGGTGTCTTTGGCGCGCTGGGACAGCACGCCCGGATCGATCGGCACCTTCCGCCAAGCCAGGATCGGGATCTGTTCGTGGGTCAGCGACGATTCGATCAGCGAACGGGCCTCATCGGTCGCGTCGGTTGGGAGGAACGCCATGATGACCCCCACCTGGTCCCGGCCGGGATGGCTGATCCCTCTGGACGCGAGTTCGCGCTCGATGACACGATGGGGAAGCTCGGTCAGGATGCCGGCTCCATCGCCGGTTCCGTCGGCAGCGCGCGCTCCTCGATGGTCGAGCCGGACCAGACACTCGACCGCCAGGCGCGTCATCCGGAACGAAGGTGCGAGATCCCGAGCCGCGATGAAGCCGACACCACACGCCTCGTGCTCGAAGGCAGAGTCGTAGAGTGGAAATGCATCCATGGTCCGGCTCTCCTGGGTGGGGGGCCTCGATGTTACCGCTGGAAGCCTCAATCTCCTCTTCGGGGGCCCTGCGAGCAGCCTCTACCATTCCACTGATGCCAGTCATCGTCGTCGGTGCCGATACGCCGGTTGGGCTTTCGATCGTCTCTGCTCTGATCGAACCGGACCGCGAAGTCCGCGCATTCGTCACGGATCCCGACGTCAGCGCTTCACTCAAGGCCCAGGGCGTGAAGGTTGCCCTCGGTGACGTCTCCGACCCCTCACACGTGGGAGGGGCATGCCTGAACTGCTTCTCCGCTGTGCTCGTCACCGAGGCTGCCCGAGACGACCGCGAACGCGCATTCGCGCCCGATCGTCAGGCCGTGCTCGAGGGGTGGGCCGAGGCCGCACGGGAGGCCGACGTCACTCGCGTGATCTGGGTGGACTCGCTCGGTGATCTGCCCTCGACGGGAATCGAAGAAACCGCCGTGGTACGCCCCGCTGAGGTCGATGATGTCGCAGCCGAGGTCGTTCGGCTGGACGACGCCGCCGCGATCTGACATCAGTCGACGAGATCGGTCAGTGATGCCAGCCGCGACAGTCGGGCGACCTCGAGGGACCGTTCGTACGCATCGACCAGCAATGGATACGGGTCGATCGCTCGCCCGTCGACCCGCAGCTCGAAGTGCGTGTGGGACCCGCTCCGCTCCGCATTGCCGGAATCCCCGACATACCCGATCAGCTGTCCCGCCAACACGAACGACCCGACCTCGATGCCCGGCGCATACACCTCGTCGAGGTTCGCCCGGCCGTTGTCCGTGCCCGGCGTGTCGTTGTTGAGGTGCATGTACCAGCTCTCAACGCCTCCAGCGTGTTCGATCCCGATCCAATAGCCGGCCATGCCGGACTTCCGCATGATCGAGACGACGCCGTCGGCCACGGCGTACACCGGGGTGTGTTTGGGGGCCATGAGATCGCTCCCCTTGTGGCGCCGGCCCCCCGAACGACCGTGGCCCCAGGTGTCGTCGAAGTGTGTCACTTCGGCGTCCTGGGGGAAGACCAGCGCCAGTTGGGTGACCGGGCGGGCCTGGACCGTGATGTCGTCGAGGCGAGCAGTCGGCCAGGTCGCCACCGGCTGTGGGGCCGCAGCGCCGAGCAGGAGCGGAACGAGGAGGACGAGCAGAGAGAGACGGAGGGGAAGCGCGCGCATGATTCGAGAGACTCGGGGTTGGGGAGTGCCGTCGGGCGAATGCTGAGGCGACGTTCAGGCTAGACCAGATGTGACATCCTGCTCAAAACCGTTCGTCCCCGGATCGCATGATCCGGGGACGATCGTCACATCCCACTCGCCCCCATTTGGCTGGCAGAACGTGTTCGGTTCTTCTTCGGCCGAAACGAGTCGAGACTCAAGCAGTATTTCACTCTCAGTGGTTGATTGTCACACAGTGCGTTCGCGTCCCTCGGCGATCTCCCACACACTCTGCAGCCGGGCGAAGGCACCGTCGCGCTCGATCAGCTGGTCGAACGTGCCCTGCTCGGCGATCGATCCGTGACTGATGACCAGGATCCGATCGGCTCGCTGCGCGGTCTGCAGCCGGTGGGCGATCACGATGGCGGTCCGCCCCGACAGCAGCCTGCCCAGCGCCTCCTCGACAGTCGCCTCGGTCTCGGGATCGAGATTGGACGTGGCCTCGTCCAGCACGATCACTGCCGGGTCGGCTGCCATCGCCCGAGCGAGCGACACCAGCTGGCGCTCCCCCGACGAGAGTCGCATGCCCCGTTCTCGGACCTCGGTGTCGAGGCGCTCCGGCAGTGATCGGAGCCACTCCTCGATGCCCAGCACCCTCGCCACCTCCCAGATCTCATCGTCTGTCATGTCCGGTCGCGCATAGGCGATGTTGTCGCGGACCGAGCCCGTGAACAGGAAGCCTTCCTGAGGAACCATGGCCACCGCGCCCCGGAGCGAATCGAAGCGAAGCTCCCGGATGTCGATCCCGTCGATACGGATCGTGCCCGCCTGCGGGTCGTAGAAACGGGCGGCGAGCTTCGCGATCGTGGACTTGCCGGCACCCGTCTCCCCGACCACCGCCAGTCGCTCTCCGGGAGCGATCTCGAGGTCGAGGCCCTCGACGATCGGAATGGCCGGGTCGTAGCCGAACGTGACATCGTCGAAGGTGATCCGCCCCTCCACGGGCCGGGAGAACCCGATGGCATCGGGCGCCTGGCGGACGAGCGGCGTCGTGTCGAGGATCCCGAAGAGCTTGCTGAGGGCGGCGAGCGCTCCCTGGAGCAGGTTGTACACATTGGAGAGCTGAATGATCGGCTCGAAGAACCACGCCAGATACAGGATGAACGCAACCAGCGAACCGAACGACATCGATCCGTCGAGCACTCGGCCACCGCCGACGAAGAGCACGAGCCCGACCGAGGCCGTCCGGAGGAAGTCCACCGTCGGGAAGTAGATGGAGATGGCTCGAGCCGCCGAGAGGTTCGCCTGGTAATAACGATCGTTCACACGATGGAAACGATGCATCTGCGAGCGCTCCTGGTTGTACGCCTGAACCACGCGAACACCGCTGATGCCCTCCTGCAGCGAGCCGAGCACGAGGCCGATCTGCTCCCGCACTCGTCGATACGCCCGATCGGCGAACACGCGGAACACGATCGATGCCACGAGCAACACCGGCATGACTGCCAGCACGATCAACGCCATGGTGGAGTCGACCAGAAAGAGCCCGATGCCGACGCCGATCACGGTCAGTGTGGACGTGATGACGTTGATGGCACCCTCATTGGAGAAGGTGGTCAGTGCCTCGATGTCCGACGTGAGCCTCGAGACCAGCACTCCCGCCTTCGACTTGCCGAAGAAGTCCAGATCGAGCCCCATCAGATGTTCGTACACGGCCACCCGCAGCTTCCTGAGATACCGTTCACCGACCGTGGTCACCGCCCGCAGCGCCGTGTTGTTGGCGGCGTACTGCACGACGAGGAAGAGGAGGTACGTGAGCGCCGCCCGGGTGATCACCTCCCGTTCGGAGGCGAGGACTCCGGAGTCGATTCCCCACCTGACGATCAACGGGCCGGCCAGGCGAGCGAGCGTCGCAACAACAGC
>CBDTYK010000038.1:0-7398 GCA_965364595.1 uncultured bacterium | reverse complement strand
GCCTCGAGCAGCACGTCGCCGGATCCGCTGTCGTTCCAGCGAACCTCGAAGTAGCCCTCGGAGTAGACGGTCCGTTCGGTCCCGTCGACCTCCTGGGTCACCTTGAAGGTGATGTCGGGAACGTCGATCACCGTCTTCCATTCCGGGATGTAGACGTCCCGGCACTTGACGAGATACGGCCCGAAGCCGCGACCGAAGTCGGGATCGTCAGGGTGCGGTGTGTACCCGACCGGGTCGATCTCCTGTGGAGCGCCGGGCAGCGGCAACCGCAGTGGACGGGCCGCCGACAGGTCATGACGCTCAGCCTTCGAAGCGAAGCTGAGATCGGATCGCAGATCCTCGAACCTGGACACGACACCCGGATCGATGATCGGATCGAAGACGAACTCCGGAGCGGGTGACGGCGGTCCGACCACGGGCGGCTCGAACAAGTCGTCGAACCGTGGCCGCTCGATCTCGAAGCAGATGCGCTCCTTGCGCCAGGTGCGGATCCGCTCGAACAGCCAGCGTGGAACCCACACGCAGAAGTATCCGCAGTCGTCGGTGACGGCGGTTGCGATCGTCTCCCTGCTGCACCCGAGCGGATACAGCCAGTGGAACTTCCCGACCCGCCGGAAGACGAGACTGCAGTCGGTGTCCTCGACCTCGACCACCGCCCCGGGCACTCCCTCGAGTTCACCCGTGACCGGGTTCTCCTGTACCACTCGCCCGCAGATCTTCCGCCACAGGAACCACTGTGGATCGATGAACCGATCGAGTTTCCCGGCGAGATCGCCGACCTTCACGTTGTCGAGGTCCCCGACCTCGATGCGTGCTTCCCCTGCCAGGAACTTCGCCTGGCCGCTCGTGAGGCTGCGGTCTGCGAACTCGACCTCACGTGCCTTCCCCTTCTTCGCCACGGTGTACCCCCTATGTCGACTCCGTGCACGAAGAGAGACGTCCCCGGTCGAGGCCTGATACGCGATACCGCCAACCCAGGGTTCCCCGACACGCCGGGTGTCGCCGCCAACCTTGGGCTCGCGGAACCTCGGGTTCACGGTGCTCGTCGCATCTCCATGAGCAAGCTCTCGACCTTCGTGGCGGTCGCGGTTGTGGCGGTGGCATGCGGAACACCCGCAGCTGACGACGGCACGACCACTGCCGTGACGGAGCCCACCATCGCCCCTTCCACGACGGCCCTCGAGCCGGGCACGACCAGTGCGACAGCTGCGCCGTCCGGTCTCGACGACTTCCGCACCTTCGACATCGAGGGCGCAGTCGTCGTGACCCGCAGCGCGCTCGCCGACCTGCCAGAGCGAGCCACGGTCGTGGAGTTCGCCGCCACGCTGATCGACAGCGGAGACGGACCCGAGTTGTGTCTCGGGGGAGTGGCGGAGTCGTTGCCACCGCAGTGCGCCGGACCGGTCGTCGACGGTCTGATCATGGGCGACTGGGCAGAGAGCGCATCCGGAGTCACCTGGGGCGACCGGAACGTCACGGTGCGATGGCCGCCCGCCGAAGGTCGTCTCATGTTGATCAGCGACTCTCCGTTCGATCCGACCTATCCCGCCGAGCCGAGAGACGATTCGCTCCCCGTCGAGTGCGAAGGCATCGAGCGGTTCACGCCGGTCGAGACCCTCGGTGCCTTTGCGGAGGCCAACCCGGATCGCACCGCCGTGGTCTCCGTCGTTCGGGGCGGGTCGATCGGCGTGCTCCGGATCACCGGAGATCGGGACGCGATCGCCGCCGAGTTGTCAGACGGTGACACGATGCCGTGCCTGATCGAAGTGGACTACAGCACGACGCAGCTTCGAGCGCTTCAAGAGGATCTGAACCAACTGTTCGGGACCGACGTGTATCTGGAGAGCACCGGGAGCGGGAACGCAGCCAATCGAGTGTCGGTGACCGTTTCGGTTGCCGACCTCCAAACGGTGCGACAAGTGGTCGCAGTGGCCGACGATCCGGGGATGCTGAGAATCAGCGGTTCGGGCTTGATACTCGAAGGCGACTGAGATCAGACGTCGTGGTGGAGTGCACGTTCTCGTGCGAGTTCACCCTTCAGGCCGCCCGCTCGTACGAACTTCGCCAGTCCGTTGAAGAACAAGCCGGCGCCGAGGCCGAGAATCGTCCAGAACTGAGGACTCCCGAATCCCAGGAACAAGCTGAAGCCACCGATCACGAGGCCGGCGATCATCTGCTCGCTCGGAAGGATCGATCCAACGAACGATGTGTGCCTCATCTGTGCGTCATCGGGAACGACAGTCGAAATCTTGAGCGGATGTGACGCCAGATTCGAGGGCGGGTCAAGCAGACGGATCACAGGTGGAGATCGACAACGAACGGGGCCGGTCCGGAGTTCCGTGAGGAGACCGTTGCCCGCGGTGCGTCGAACCGCGATAGCGTCGGTGACATGGCCGACCTTCGGTTCGGGACGTTCCTCGCCCCGAACATGCTGCCCACCTACCAGGCGATCGCCGACGCCGTCGGCGAACGGCTCGGGCTGAGCACGGAGCTGGTCGTCGAGACCGACTACGAGAGCTGTCTCGGAGACCTCAACGACGTCTGTTTCGTGTGCAGCCTTCCGTACGTGAACTACGAGCGGCAGGGTCTGTCGCCGGCGGTGCCGGTCGCAGCACCGATTCTCAAGGGCGATCGATACGGCGGCCATCCCATCTACTTCTCCGACGTGATCGTCCATCGCGACAGTCCGGCCGAATCGTTTCTCGACCTGCGCTGCGCGTCCTGGGCCTTCAACGAGCCCCTGTCACAGTCGGGTTACGGCATCACGCGACACCACCTGCTGTCGATCGGCGAGACCAACGGCTTCTTCGGCGAGGTCGTCGAGGCGGGCTTTCATGAAGTCGCCATCGAAATGGTGCGTCGGGGCGAAGTGGACGCCTCTGCCATCGACTCTCAGGTTCTCGAGGTTGCCATGCGCTCGGACCCGTCGTTGCGCAACGAGATCGCGATCATCGACGTGTTGGGACCATCCACGATCCAGCCGATCGCAGTGACGAAACGCTTCTCCGTCGAGATGAGAGCCAGGATCCAAAAGGCGCTGACCGAACTGCACCACGATCCTGCAATGCGAGCCCACTTGGATTTCGGTCTCATCGATCGAATCACCGCAGTCGACGAAACCGACTACGACGACATTCGGCGGATGCTGGATGAGTGCGATGCCGCCGGTTTCATGGAGATCCGTTGAGTCACGGTGCGGGCCCGCCGGCCGACGATTCAGGTCGGGCAGCACGGATGATCTCCTCGAGCGCAGCCACTCGCGGCCCCGGCCGAGCCAGCTCCTTCGCGAGCTCGAGGTGGGTGATCGCCTCGCCGGTCTGTCCGAGTTCGAGGAGTGCCAACCCCATGGCGTACTGCCCGTTCGGATGACCCGGGTCATCGGTCAACAACGCCCCGAAAGTCGCAGTGGCCTCGTCACTGTGCATCCGGAACAGGTCTCGTGAAGCATCGAGATGCGGATAGTCGAGCGCGAGCCTGAGGGCGTCGGAGATGCGGCCCGCCGTTCGGTGTGTTTCGATGGCGGTGCCCATCGGCCCGCTCGGGTGATGATCGAGCGACAGGTACCACGAGAGCAGGGTGTCGCCGTCCCACCGGCCCGGCGGCTTCGAAAGCAGTGAGGTGAGCACACCGACCTCGGGTCGCATGCCCTCAGAGCGCATTCGCTCCACCCAGGTCCGGGCAGTCTCGAAGTCGGCTGCGCGCTCGACCAGCGCCCGGAACGCTCCCTCGTTCGGTTCCACGACCGGTGACAGCCGCCGCATGACCGTGGTTGCCTCCTGATAATCGGCTGCCTTCTGCAGCAGGGTCGTGAGCACGTGGGATGTCGGGTCGAGGCCGAGTGCGGTCATCCGGTCGAGCCACTCCAGGGCGCGATCGAGATCGTCGGCCGCCGCGATCAGGGGCAGGAACACCTCGGTGGTCGGTCTCACCGACGCGGCTTCGAGCAGGTCGAGTAGCCGATCCCCGAGGCCGGGTTTGCCACTCAGCGACGCAAGCGTCTTGAACGTCTCGACGTTGGGCGCCACGCCACGCTCCTGCATCTCGTCGATGAGGGCGACGGCAGCGTCGAAGTCGGGCGCTCTGGCGATCAGGGTGCGGAACGTCTCGGCGTTCGGGGAGACGTTGGACGATGGCATCTCTCTGAGCCACTCCGCGGCCGTCTCGAAGTCCGGTGCTCGTCCGATGAGCGCCTTGAAGACCTCGTTGTTCGGGCGCACACCTCGGCGACCCATCTCGGCCAGCCATCCGACTGCGGTTGCGTAGTCCGTGGACCGAGCGATCAGCGTCTTGAACGTCTCGGCGCTGGGGGAGACGTCGGCTGCCTCCATCCGGCGAAGCAGGTCGAGGGCGAGTTCCTGGTCCGGCGCCCGAGCCATGAGTGTGTTGAACGTGGTCACGTCGGCTGCAACCGACTGCCGCTTCATCTCGGCGAGCAGGTCCATCGCCTCGCCGTACCGTGGCGCTCGGGCGATCAAGGTGTTGAACGTCTGCACATCCGGCGGGATCCGTTGGTCGATCATCACATCCAGCCACGGCCGAGCCGATGGGAAGTCGGGCGCGGCGGCGATCACACGGTTCACGACCGTCGCGTTCGGCGTGACCGACCACGTCTTCATCAGGTCGAGCACGCCGAGCGCCGCGTCGTAGCCGGGAGCGCGGGCCACCAGTCGCCCGAACACATCCAGATCGGGCTGGACGCCACGATCGGCGAACCCCGACAGCAACGCCAGCGCACGGCGGAACGAAGGCGCCTTCGAGATGAGCACGTGGAGCATGTCCACCGACGCCGGCACGCCGTCGTCCTCTGCGTCCTCGAGCAGCTCGAGCGCGTCGCTGAAGCCGGGTGCTCGATTCATCAGCGTCGTGTAGACGACGTCGTCGGGTTGCACGCCCTTCAGCCGGAGGTTCGCCACCCATCGGGTCGCCTCGTCGAACGTCGGTGCGCGTTCGACCAACGCCACCAGCGTCGAGGCGTTGGGCTGCGTCGGGCTCTCCATCAGACGAGTGACCAGTTCGAGGATCGAGTCGTACGACGGTGAGTTCGCGATCAGCCGGTTCCATCGCTGGATCGTCCTCGGGTCACCCGGTACCTCCAGGGCATGGCCGTCACCGCCGATCTGGGCGGCCGCTCGGAGGGACGCCTCCGCCGCATCGTCAAGGCGTCCGGTCCGGCTGAGGACGTACACGTAGGCCGCGGCGGCATCCCAGTCCTCGGCCGCTTCGATCCGCAGTTCCTCGAGCGACCAGAGCGGGATCTCCTCCTCCCACTTCGCCGACCGAGCCGGACGCGAGCCGGGATCGACCCTGGTCGTGAGGAAGTCACGCATCACCAGGCTCTGGACCGAGCTGTCGATCAGGATCTCGTTCGGGAAACAGAACTTCGCGCTGCGGTCTGCCCGGCGAGCCGAGTCGCCCACCCAGTCGAACGACCCGTGCCACAGCTGGACACGAATGTCGCGGCCGGTGCAGATCGCCATGCGCAGGTTCGGGATGCGAGTCGAAGGGAGGCCGGTCCGACGTTGCATCTCGTCGGTGAACGTGTCCCGCATCAGCGTCGCCAGTGCGCAGAGCCGCTCGGCGTCGCGGACCTCGGGGGACATCAGCATCCAGCCGTCACCGGTGAACTTGATGAGGAGGTCGTCGAACTTGAGCGCTTCGAGATGCGGCTCGATCTGCGCCACCAGCGCCCGATTGAACCGGTCGAGTTCCACCTGCGTCATGCGGAGACCCGGCATCGTCGACTCGATCATGTCGATGCCGAGGCAGTAGACGAGGCGGACCTCTCCAGTTCCAATGCGCGTTTGTGACATCGCTGACCTTTCCACCGAGCGGTCTCCACACTATTGGCGCCTCCCGTGACGGCGTACTGTCGAGTTCGTTGGCCGAACTCGGCAATCGCAAGGCCCCCGGCTTGGCCGGGGGCCCGTCGATTCTTTCGAAGCCGATCTCGATCAAATCGAACCGAGCGGGCTTTCGTCTGTTGTGTGCCTCATGGCCCCTTCCCCTCGGGCGGTTCAACGGTTGATCCGCCTCTCACCACTGAGACGGAGGGGAGCCAGGAAAAATACGCGAATTCGAACGATCTCCGATGGCCGGCGCCGCCCTCGGATCGAGGACGGCGCCACGGGTGTTCGGCTCAGCGGCCGCCCATCCTTCGGCCGTTGTTGCTCGCCGCCGACTTGGCGCGGGACTGGAGCACGAAGAGGCCCTCGTCGCTCGAGGTCACCACGACCTTGCCGTCACCGAAGTAGGGGTAGTTGCCCCACGTCCCGAAGAAGTCGGTGACGTCGTTGGCGGGGAAGATGTCGAAGTATCCGCGGGCCGTCATCCTGCCCTGTTCGACCTTCCAGGTGTCGTAGATCCACAGCCCGGACGAGTAGTTCGACTGATACAGCAGGTTGTCGTGAACGAACATGTTGTGATCGATCGACGTGTTGCCGTCGGTGTGGACGCCGATCACCTCGGGGTTCTCGAGGTCGGCCATGTCCCACAGATAGGTGGTCCGTTCCTCGGCCGGTCCGAAGTACTCGTCGAGTTCGTCGCCGAGGAAGAAGTAGGCGTGGTCCTCGCTCAGCCATCCCTGATGTGTGTAGTAGTTCGGAACTCCGCGCTCGGGATCGAAGAACGGCAGGTCCAGATACTCGACCCGCGCCAACACGACCGGGTTGGCGGCGTCTGTGGCGTCGTAGATCGCCACGTGTGACTCGTTCGAGCCGATGCAGATCTCGCTTCCGGTGAAACGGGTGTCAGGTCCGTGATAGGTGACGCACTGGATGTCGTGGTTGTAGGCCACTTCATCGAGGCACCCCAGGAGTACCGGGTTGAGCGGATCGGTCGCAACGTCGTAGATGATCGCTCCACCGCTGCCGTTGATCACCGGCAAGAAGCCGATGCCGGGGAGGGCGCAGTCGTTGTCGAGTCCGAGCACCGAACCCACGACATAGAGGCGACCGCTGTCCTCGTTGAGCGCAACGTTGTGGGCCTGGGTGATGTCCTCGAGCCGGTTGGCTTCCGCGACGGTGATCGGGCCGGTCGCTCCACGGAACTGGGTGAGATCGACGACCTGGATCCCGAACCCTTCGAGCTCGTCAGAACTCGGGTCGAAGGTGCTGAAGTCGAGCGCCTCGCTTACCACGTAGGCGGTGTTTCCGTACACCCGGATGTCACCCCAGATGTTGCCGAAGTCGTCCGGATCCGTCGGTGTCGGCAGCGTGCCCAGATACACGGGGTTGATGCCGTCCGTGACGTCGACGAACGCCGTACCTTCGAACGTGCCTGCGATCGCAAGCTGCATGCCGGTGTCCGGGTCGGTCCAGCCCCAGACGTCGTTGATGAACGTCGCCTCCAGGTCGGGTAGCGGGGTGAAGGACGCCAGATCGACCTTGTGGCACGGGAAGA
>CBDTYK010000037.1:0-7426 GCA_965364595.1 uncultured bacterium | reverse complement strand
ACCTACCGGACCCGACACGTCGAACAGCTCTGCGTCGGCCCGACCGATGCCGTTCGGCTCCCAGAAGGACACGGTGTGCGACCCGAACCAGTGGCCGCTCGGTGGACGGTGGAGCGAGATGACCAGATCGGCGTTCACGAACGCCATCCTCGCGGTGCCCTCGTGCCAGCTGATGCCATTGCCGCTGTCTGCCAGCGGGCAGATGGCCTGAAACGGTGATGGTTCCTCGCCATCGAGCAGGGGGACCTTCGATCTCGCCCACATGAACGTCTCGCCCCCGGTTCCCTGCGACATGCCCGGCACGTACCGCACCTCGAGCGAGTCCCCGAAGAAGACCTCATCGTGGGTCGCAGCGATCGGGAACGGCCCAGGAACGGCATCGGTGGGGTCGAGGACGTCGACGTGATGCGACGTCACCGTTCCGATCTCGCCCTCCGCCAGATGCAGACCCTCAGCCCGCGCATAGGACTGCTCATCGTCGTGCAATTCGATCCTGGTCGTCGTCACCGTCCTCCCGGTTCGGGCGATCACCGACCCGATCCGGAACCCTGACATCGGGATCGGACGAGTGATCTCCACCAGCAGCCTGACAAGCGATTTGTCGGGTACCAGGGCCTCGGATGCGCGGGCCAACAGCCCGGTTGGCGGCCCGGCATGGCAGGCATCGACGCTCCACGGTCCGCGGGTGAAATCCGTCGGTTGAAACGTGCCGTCACCACCAACAGTGAAGTAGGCGCTCGGTTCCATCCGTCGAGAGTATCGCCGCGCCGGTCACCCGGCGTTCCCGCTTCGTATGATGGGTCGCATGGAATGGTTCTTCATTGGTCTTCTCGTCATCGTCGTCGCTCTCGTGGGCTGGGCCTTCCTCGCCTACAACAACCTCGTCAAAGCCCGCAACCGCTCGGAGAACGCCTGGGGACAGGTCGACGTCCAACTGCAACGCCGTTTCGACCTGATCCCCAACCTCGTGGAAACCGTGAAGGGGTACGCCAGCCACGAAAAGGAGACGTTCGAGCGCGTGATCGCCGCACGGAACGCCGCCCAGGCGGCCACCGGCCCAGCCGAGGCCGCTCAGGCCGACAACCTCCTGACCGGAGCACTCCGCCAGCTGTTCGCCCTCGCCGAGGCATATCCGGATCTCAAGGCGTCGACCAACTTCAGCCAGCTGCAGGAGTCGCTCTCCGAAACCGAGAACAAGATCTCGGTGAGCCGCCAGATCTACAACGACACGGTCCTCACTTACAACAACCTCGTCCAGACGGTTCCGTCGAACATCGTGGCCAACATCGCGAACTTCAAGATTCGCGAGTACTTCGACGCCCCCGAGGCGGCCGACGAGGCCCCGAAGGTCGAGTTCTGAAACAGCGCTGGGCGCTCGTTGCCGCGTCTGCCCTCCTCCTGATCGCGGCGTTGCCGCTGGTCGCACAGGCCAGGGGCTACACCCTGCCGGACACCGACGTCACGATCACCGTCCAGCCGGACGGA
The DNA here is from genome assembly GCA_965364595.1 of uncultured bacterium. Lineage (GTDB taxonomy): Bacteria > Actinomycetota > Acidimicrobiia > Spongiisociales > ZC4RG35 > JAHEDH01. The sequence continues at coordinate 5,941 of CBDTYK010000037.1, read as the reverse complement.
TCGATCTCGGTGACCGAGGAGATCACCTACCGCTTCGACGGCTCGTTCTCCGGGGCCTACCGAGAGATCCCCCTGCGAGCCGGCGAATCGATCCGGGACATCGAGGTGAGCGACGCCCAATACGGCAACTACGCCCCTGGCGCCTGCACCGACCTCGGGTGCTCATCACCGCAGGGGACCTACGGCGCCGCAGACCTGGGCGGCCGCGTCCGCATCGTGTGGCATTACGCCGCACAGGACACCGACCGGACGTTCGTCGTGTCATACGTCGTCGACGGCGCAACGATCGCCTACGACGACATCGTCGACCTCAACTGGAAGGTCTGGGGCGACGAGTGGACCGTCCGTCTGGACGATCTGCGCGCCAACGTGTTCATCCCGTCTGGTGCGCAAGCCGACGACGTCCGGGTGTGGGGTCACCCAAGCTCCGTCGCCGGCACCACGTCGCTCGGAGACGACCGGATCTCGCCGACGCTGCGAGCTCGAGACATCCCCGCCGGCCAGTGGGTCGAGATGCGGGTGACGTTCCCCCGCTCCCTGCTCACATCGACCGCAGGAGCCCAGGTGCGTGAGGGAGATGGTCTCGGCAACGTGCTCGACGAAGAAGCCAGGCAGTTCGAACAGGACGAATCGGAGGCGGCGCGCCGCCGCACACTGATCCTGACCGGTCTGTTCGGAGGCACGATCCCAGGACTGGTCGCCGGCTGGCTCTTCTACCGACGATTCGGGAAGGAACCCGACATCACATACGACCGGGAGTACGAGCAGGAACCGCCCTCGGATCTCAGCCCGGCAGAGGTCAGCGCCCTGATCAGCCAAGGCAACGTCAGCGAACGCGACTTCGTCGCAACGCTGTTCGATCTGATTCGACGCGGCCATCTCGACGCCCGACCCGTCACCTACGACGAGTCCACGTGGATGGGCATGAAGACCGAGACGATCACCGACCTCGAACTGTCGCTCGGAACGGCCACCGACGAACTCGCCGACCACGAGGAAGAAGTCATGGAGATCATGGCCCGGATCCTCGACGACGGGCCGTCCACCATCAACGACCTGCGAGACAGAATCCGTGAGGACGCCTCGGCGAACGCATCGAGCTACGGCAGCTTCCGCTCGGATGCCGCCCTCGGACTCACCAGGAAGAAGCTTCTCGACACAGCAGGGAGGCGACAGATGGGATGGATCATCGCGCCAGGAGCGCTGCTGTTGTTCCTCTCGATCATGGTGGCCAGCACGATCGGCAGCGGATCGGCGTTCGGCATCCTGCTGGTGGTCCTCATCGGCGGCAACCTGCTGCTGTTCGCCCTCGCCGTCGGGAGGCGCAGGGCATACGTCAAGCGGACCGATGCCGGAGCATTGGAGTCAGCGAGATGGGAGGCCTTCAGCCGATACCTGTCGGACTTCTCGAGGCTCGAAGAGGCGCCGGCGATGTCGCTGGCGCTGTGGGACCGCTTCCTGGTGTACGCCCTGTCGTTCGGCATCGCCGAAGAGGTCCTCGAGGCCGCCCGCTTGCGCGCACCAGCGGAGCTCCAGGAGGCATCGAGGATCTACTGGTACGGCAACAACGGCTTCACCGGAGGCAGCACCCAGAATGCCTTCTCCGGCCTCCAGTCCAGCCTGCGCGGGGCGTTCGCACCACCCAGTTCCGCCGGCACCGGCGGCGGAGGCGGCTTCGGCGGCGGCGGTGGAGGCGGCGGAGGCGGTGGCGGAGGCGGCGCCTGGTAAAGCCGGCTTCGCCGGCGGCTGTTGACTCCTGGTTCTTGGGCTCAGCGATCTGCTGACTGCCTCGCTCCGCGCCGGGGCCTTGGCCCTCCGGGCACTCAGCACCCACCGGGCGCGACCATGGCGTCGCCCCTGGTCCCGGTCCACGGGTCAACCCGGCCCGAGCCGCGGGCGACCAGATGGTCGCCCCTACCCAACCGCCGCAGCCAGACACGGGCATCACGAACGCTTCGAGACACCACCGGCCCACCACGGGTAGGGGCGGGGCTCGCCCCGCCCGCGGCGCAGCCCGACAAACCCGACGACCACCAAGAGGCGCGGAATCCTGCCTCCATGCCGAGCCCGCGGCTGGCGGCCGCCAGGCCGCCTATGAGATCAGGTTCTCGCGTTTGACGCTGCGGGCGCCCCGGGTGAGGCCGATCAGAGCGGCGATCCATGCAACGGCTCCGATGACGACGGCCGCCACCGCCGAGTTGAACAACAATCCGGTCGCGACGCCGTAGGCGCTCAAGATCACAGGGAGCGTCACGAGCTGACTCGCCTGCTGGGCCGCAGCAGCCGTCTTCACCCGGGCGGAAATCGCAACGATGATCGACAGGGCGACCGCGATGAACGGCGGGACGACCCAGAGGATGAGGATGAACCATTCCGGGGTCGGGAAGAACCAGCCACCCACACCCGGGCCGACGATGACGTTCACCACCAGCGAGTAGATGGTGAATCCGACCACGGTCGCGACGTAGCCGGGGATCAGGCTGGCGATCAGTTTCCCGACGTAGATGTCTCGCTCGCTCGCTGGTGTGTGCGCCAGGAACTCGCCGGTGCCTTTCTCGCGCTCGCCGACGACCGCCGTCGCGCCTACCGCGGTCGAGATCGTCAGTGGCACGACAATGGCGATGGGAGCGAGCAGATAGACGGCGACGGCGTAAGAGGCTCGAACCGGCTCGGTGTCACCCTGGATGTTCTGCTGAGCGCTGTCGGGAAGAGTGTTGATGACGGCACCCACCGCTTCGGCGGCCTCGTTGCCGGTCACGTTGGTCACCGCACCCAGCAGGAAGACGGGCACGAAGAAGAAGAACAGGAGCCCGAGCGCACCCAGCGGCAGCAGATAGTCGCGGCTTCGCACCACCTGCTTCAACTCGTTGGCGGCGACCGCCCACACGATCCCGCGATTCATCGTTCCTCCTCGACATCCAGCCGTGGGGCGGTGTCGCCGAGCTGCTTCCGCATGGCGAAGTAGAGGCGTTCGAGGGTGGGCGTGACCGGCTCCACCCTCGTCAGACGGACGCCTCCCGCAACGAGGTGCCCGATGAGCGACGGGATCTCCGACGAGTCCGCCAGCGGTACCGTCACGGCTCGAAGCTCGTCGACTCTCGGCTGCATGTCCGAAACAGCAGCGAGCAGTGCGTCGGGATCCTCCGCTTCCAACCTCACTTCGAGGCGCTTCCAGTAGCGGCCGGTGAGCTCGGCTGGAGATCCCTTCTCCCAGGCGCTACCACCGTTCATCATGACGATCTGGTCGGCGGTCCCGTCCGCCTCGTGCAACAGATGAGTCGACATGACCACGGTCTTCCCGGCCCGCGCCATGTCGAAGATCAACTCCCGTACGGCGTAGGCACTCTCCGGATCGAGACCGGCGGTGGGCTCGTCGAGGAGCAGGAGCTCCGGGTCGTGGAGCAGCGACCGTGCCAGCGCGAGGCGGGTTCGCATCCCGGTGGAGTATCCGCCGACCGCCTGGCCGAGCGCCGTGAGGATTCCGAACCGGTCGGCGAGGTCGGCGATCGGCGGGTTCGTCAGGCCGTACAGCCGGGCCGCATACGCCAGGTTGTCCCAGCCGCTGAGCCGGTCGTACATGGCCGGCTTTGGAGGGACGACCCCGGTCCGTGCTCTCACCTCGGCGCCGGACGATCTGGGATCGAGGCCGAATGTCAGCACGGTCCCCCGGTCGGGCGCCAGCACTCCGGTCGACAGGCGGATGGTGGTGGTCTTGCCCGCACCGTTCGGACCGAGGATCACGGTCACCGACCCGACGGGCACTTCCAGCTCGAGACGATCGATCGCCTGAACATCGCCGAATGCCTTCGACACGGACGAGAACGCGACAGCCGGATGCACCCCGACAAGGTACTTGTCCACGCCGCCAAGCCGGCATGGGGAGCTCGACTACCCCGGACGTCTCACCCAGACGGCACCTGTGCCGTCGGTCAAAGTGATCTCGTTGGCTGCAGACGTCGGCGGTTGGCCGCCGGACCCACCGGTGCCCGGCCGCTCGACGATCGTCTCGTCGGCGAGTCTCGGGATGGTCGTGTCATCTGCGGCGCCGTACGCAAGCCCGGGAGCCACGACGGCCAGACGCCACCCGACGGGGTCCACACCCACCAGATCGACCGGCACCACGGCCTTCGGGACACCCTCCATGTTCGCAACGAACAGCACCTGCGTCCCGGAGTCAGGATCGGTTCGCAGACCGTGGAAGAGCACCGCGCCGTCTGTCGGGTGGAGGTACTCGAAACGGTCGGCGTCGTTGAGGTCGTCGAGCAGCCACGGATGTTGCTTACGGAACGCTCGCGCCTGGTGGTCGAAGTGGACGATGCCCGGGTCGAGGGATGTGAGACGATCGGGCGTGACGGTGCAGTAGTCGTGGATGTCACCCATCCAGGCGCGGGCCGCCCTCACGAGCGAGTCGAGATCGGTACCCAGGGCGTCGGGGCGCGGGCCGCGTTCGATGGCGGCGACCACTGGCTCGATGGCATCTCCGTACACCTCGACGGCAGCAAGGAGGTTCTCCATGAACGCGACGATCGACGAACGGTCGGAGAACCCCAGCGCCTTGAGCCTTGGGAAGTTGCGCGGATCGGCGTAGTCGTCGGCCGTGACCCTCCAGTCGAGGAAGCGGGCCTCTTCGCCCCACACCTTCAGCGCATACCGGCGGTCGGTGTTGCGGATGAAGCTCCACGGGGTCCGGGTGATCCCCTGGAGGAAGTCCATCGGCACGCCGGGGAGGAAGCAGTGGAACAGCAGCGTGGACGCCGGGTGGTCGTAGGCGCGGGCGATCACAGACGGGAGCGAATCACCGAGGAACGTGTTGATGCGCTGACCCGGGTCGACCTGCGAGCCGCGGCGGAGCGTGTCGTGATTGGCGCATCCGCTGATCCAGTGCGAGCCGACCTCGGCGACCTCTCGGAGGCGCCACCACTTCGACACCCAGAACGTGAAGAGAAACGGCGTGTTGTGCGCGAACGTCAAGGGGCCCCACTGGAAGACATGCGGCTGCAGGTCGGTCACTGCCCGATACGTCGAGGCGAGCTCCCAGTCGTCCCGAGGCCACGGGCGCCCGTCCTCGAAGATCATCCAGGGCCGGTAGCACACTCCGGCGACATCCTGGACGACGTCACTCATCTCCTTCATGAAGTCGTCGTCGCGGATCAGGTCGTTCTCTTCGTGACTCCAGTACGTGAAGTCCTGGGCACCGTCGACCCGGAGTGCGTCGGCGCCGAAGTCCGCCTTGCGTCGCTGCATCTCGAGGAGTTGTGCGCGGACGAACGGATTCAGGTAATCGAGGTGTTGTCCATACATGTCAGGACCGGTGAACCACGCCGGCGGCATCAGACCCTTTGCCTGGTTGTCGGCGTGTCCGTACACGATGTCGAAGATGACCCTGATCGGCCCGGTCGGCAGGTTGTGCATCGCGGCGACGAAGTCGATGAGCTCGTGGGGTCGACCGGTCTCCAGCAGGGTGGGGGTCGCGGTTCCGCTGCCGCAGATGGGGATGTCGTATCCCCAGTTGAGCATGTCGGGTCGCCCAACGGTCACCGACACGTGGTCACCGTCGGAGTCCGCCTCGACCCAATAGCCGTCGTCGCCCTCGTAGCCGATGAGGGGCTCGACGGGGAGCAGTTCGATCGAGTCGTAGCTCATCCACAGGACATCGGCCGCATCGTCGCCTCCGTTCGCGATCCGTCGAGAGGCCGCCGTGATGCTGCGCGCAAGGGCAGCCAGCGTCCCCTCTTCGGTGGCAGAGCGAGGATGGACCTGGAGGATGTTGACCGGAGGCCCTTGCCGAGGAATCCCGTCACCGGCGATCTGTGCGCGGAAGTAATCGGCGTCGTCTCGCTCGCCGGTGAGATCGACGACTTCGGCGGGAGCGAAGGCACCGAACGGGAAGCTCATGCCCATCGGATCCGGCAACACGATCTCGTCTCCGGCGCCGATACCT
>CBDTYK010000036.1:0-7515 GCA_965364595.1 uncultured bacterium | reverse complement strand
CGATGACCTTGAGCGTGTGACCCTCGTAGGTGATCTGGTCGCCGAGCCGTGGCACGCGACCGAGCTCGGCCATGATGAGCCCTGCGGCCGTGTTCCAATCGTCGTCCTCGAGGTCCTGGTCGATGAGCTCACCGAGATCCTCGACTGGAACGGTGCCGTCGATCACCCAGGTGTCGGAGTCGACCCTGCTGATCTCCTCGGACACCGGGGTGACGCTGATCGATCCGAGCACCTCTTCGACGATGTCTTCGACGGTCACCAATCCGGCGGTTCCGCCGTATTCGTCCACGACGATCGCGAGGTGTGTCGACGTGTGCTGCATCTCCTGGAGAAGCTCGAGCACTCGCTTCGACTGCGGGACCACCAACAGCTCTTCGGCGAGGGACCCCACCTCCACCATGCTCCGCCGCTCCGCCGGCACGGCGATCATGTTGCGCAGACCGACGACCCCGGTCATGTTCTCCCGGTTGTCCACGTACACCGGGAGTCTGCGGTGCCCCGATTCGATGGCGACCTCGACGGCCTTGTCGATCGTCATCGTGGACTCCACCGCGACGACATCGGTCCTCGGGACCATCACATCGTCGGCTTCCCGGTCACCGACCCGGAAGGCACGCTCGATCAAGGCGGCGTCCTCGTCGGTGATCTCACCTTCGGTGGCGGCGGCGGTCGCCAACATCCGCAGCTCGTCTTCGGTCACGGTGGGGGATCCTTCCACGCCTTTGCCTGGCATCTGCAGATCGGCGATCCACACGAGTATCGACACCACCGGGCGCAGGATCCGCTCGACGATGGCCAGCGGGATTGCCGTGAGGAGGGCGACCCGGTCGGCGTTGCGCACTGCGTACGTCTTCGGGATCGCCTCCGCGTAGATGTACATGATGACTGTCAGGCCGACCGAGGCGATTGTCGGTCCGAGCCGCTCGTCGAACCATCTGATGGCGAGGATGCCGGCAACCGTCGCAGCCGCGATCTGACTCAGCAGCGCAGCGAGAAGGATGGCGTTGAGGACATTCGACATCCTGGATGTCATCTCCTCGAGCCGGCGCGCTCGGCGAGACCCTTGTGCCGCCATTGCACTCACACGCACGGCCGGCACCCGAAGGAAGGACGCCTCCGCCGCAGCGATGAAAATCGAGAAGAGCAGCAGTGCCAGCAGCACCAGAAGCAGTGGCAGGTCGGCCCGGAAATCCATGTCCCCGAGTCAAGCACGCCCGGCCGACGTCGACGACACGAGGCGGGTTGTGGCGGGAAGGTGGTTGACTGCGGGGATGCTGTCTCGGTCCGTCGTCGCCCTCGGCCTCGCCGTTCTCGCCACGGCTTGCACCGGATCGACGCCGTCCCCTGACCCGACCGCACCACCGGTGCCGCCGAAAGGCATCGAACCATCGGTCGGAATCGAGGGTGAGGTGCGCACGACGTCAGGCGACCAGACGGGTAATCGGGTGACGGTCGGGACGCTCGACCTCGACGTCGAGCCGTGGCGGATTGACGTCGGCGCCGAACCGCGCTGGATCGTGGGCGGACCGATCGGGGACGACACCGCCGTCTATGTGGTCGTGGCCGCGGACGGGACGGCCACGGCGGTCACCATCGAGCCGTCTGGACCGTCGACCGCCGATCTCGGGCTGGCGGACCCGAACACGCCGCCCGTGGTGGTGTTCGGTGACGGCGAGTACGAGGTGCTCGCGGCTCCGGGTTCGGCCTCACCGGTCACGGCGCCGGCGATCGTCGGCTCCTCGGTCATCTCGGTCACGGTCGAGGGGGAGGTCTCCGTGACAGAAGGGGACGCCGTCGAACGCATCGCCGTCGATGGCCTGGGCGATTCTCGCCTCGCTGTCGACGAGCGCGGGCTGGTGGCGGTGCTGTCCGATCCAACTGCCGAGTATGGCCATGGTGTCCTCGGCGACCGTGTGGAGTCGGCAACGGTCACGGTCTTCGATCCGGCCTCGGCTGAGGTCATCGGTGTCGCCAGCGCTCCGGACGGGACCGTCTTCGAGACGGTCTCGCCGATGTGGGCGGACGTCGACGGCGACGGGGATTCGGAGCTGTTGCTGACGGCTTCCGACGATCTCGGGGGTGGCCGGTTGGTCCTCTACGACGAGCGCGGCGACAGGCTTGCGGCGTCAGCTTCGATCGGGCGAGGTCAGCGGTGGCGCAATCAACTCGGTGTGGTGTCGATCGACGGCGTGCCGACCGTGATCGACGTGCAGACCCCCCACATCGGAGGAATCGTGCAGTGGTTCCGACTTCAGGGAGACGTGCTCGAGCAGATCACATCGATCCGCGAATACTCATCACATCGCATCGGAAGCCGAAACCTCGATCAGGGTGTGATCGTCGACGGAGACGGCGACGGCTCGCCGGACGTCGTGGTTCCATCCCAGCGTCAGCAGTCGTTGGCTGCGCTCGAGCTCACCGATGGAGTCGCCACCGAGGTTCGGTCCGTCTCACTCGGCGCTCGGCTCTCGACGAACCTCTCGGCGTTCACGAAGGGCGACGGGCGGGCGAGCCTTGCGCTCGGGTTGGAGGACGGTTCGGTGCTGATCTGGCCCTAGTGCGAGGCATGCGGAAACCGGTCCAGCCCCAAGCGTGTGATGAGCTCGGCGTCGTCGCGTCTGCGAGCACGACTCACCGGGAGGCCGACGCCGTCGACGATTCGGTTGAGCCCCTCGAACGCCGCTGCGACTGCAGCGGCGTCCGCTGCGGCTCCGCTGCCGAGGTCGGCTGCCACGAGTTCCACCGCACTCGCATCTGGAGCCGTGATGGTCGCTCCCAGGCGGCCCACCGCAGCCAGCGCCCGGCCACCTTCGAGTCGTGACTCGACGTCGGGATCGCTCACCGCAGTGAGCTCGACCTCGCGTCCTGTTGTCTCGGCGCTCCACCTGAGCATCGTTGCGTGTGCCAGCGTTCAATAGAAGCACTCGTTGCCGTGTGACAGCACGGAGGCGACGAGCTCGATCTGGGTGCGGTGGAGGCTGCCGCGACGGAAGTCGGGGTCCGCCATGTCCTCGCCGGTCATGTAGAGCGCCTCGATCAGCGGATAGGTGATGGCGTTCTCGCCCGGTACCAGAGCCTGGGTGAACGGCGGGACCAATGCCGGCCCGACGGCGATCCACGAGCGGATCTTCTTCGGTCGGGGCTCGACTCGTTCGCGACTTGGCCGGCCATCCTGCGGCTCCGGGAGCGGGAGCGGGTCGAGTCCGAGCAGACGCAGGAAGGTGTCGCCCATCACGACTCTCGCGGAGATCCCCATCAACTCGACGTACTGCTCCTCGCCAAGCGCCGCCACCATGTCGTCGACCCAAGCCTCAGTGGTCGTCGCGGGCTGCGCAGCGATGCGGACCGTGACTTCGGACGCCGGGTCATGTGGGTCGACATCGCGCCCGCTTCTGGCTGATCGGGCGAGCTCGGCGAATCGGATTCGCTCTGCGCCCGTGTACCACGTGCCTGCCTGTCCGAACGCCGACCATGCGTCCTTCAGGAGCGCTGCGAGCTCGGCTCGGACCGGAAACCTGTGCGACTCGAGGTTCGACATGAGGCGAGAGTATCGCAGTCCGGCCGGACGATCGCATGACTGCGCGTGTCGCCTCCGACATCGGTAGGTTCGGTTCCATGACCACCATCAGAAGGCTCACGCACTCCTGTGTCATCGTCACCGACGATGAGCACGCCACCCTGATCGACCCGGACTTCTTCACCTTCACCTCCGGGGCGATCGACCTGAACTCGATCGGTGACATCAACCGGGTGCTCATCACCCACGAGCACGGAGATCACGTTCATCCTGAGTTCGTCGCCTGGCTGAAGGAGCGCCGGGACGACCTCGCGGTCTTCTCGAACCGGGCCGTGCAGACGATGTTGTCGAAGTCAGACATCGACGTCGCCACCGATGTTCCGGAAGGGACCAGCGTCCAGGACGTCGCTCACGAGCGGATCCCCAATGGGGCGACGCCTCCCAATCGCGCTTGGACGGTCGGCAATGTCTTCACGCATCCCGGTGACAGCTACGGGCTCAGTGCATGCGCACCCGTGCTCTCTCTGTCGCTGATCGCGCCGTGGGGTTCGGCGACGGCTTCGGTCGATTTCGCAGTGCGACTGTCACCACACCAGGTCATCCCCGCCCACGACTTCTATCTGTCTGAGCAGGGGCGAAGCTTCATCCCGAACCTCGTCGCCGGGCCACTTCGAGAGGCCGGGATCGAGTTCGTCCCGCTCGGATGGGGTGACAGCTACACGGTCTGATCAGACGGCGGCTTCGGCGAGTGACCTGTCGAGCGCCTCTCTGAGGACGGTCCGCTCCGCCTCCGGCACCGAGTGCTCATAGGCCAGGACGTTCTCGAGGTGTTTGGCTGCTTCGCGATGTGCGTTCAGCGCAGCCGCCTCGTCGGCGGCCTTCGGACCGACGGTGATGATCGTCTCGACGTCCCCAGCCCCGACGGCATGGTGCATGAGCGTCGTGAGGTCCTCGGTCTCGGCCATCTGACCGAGGATCTCGGCGTGCACGAATCGGCGGCGGACGGCCGTCATCTCCTCGTAGAGAACCCTGCGGATCTTGTCGTGACGCAGCGCGACCCCGGTGTCGAGGACGACTGCGAGATCACTGCGCTCGAGTCCGATCCCGTGGCTGTCCCACGGCCGCCCCATCGCATCGAGGAGGCCGAGGGGGATCGGTTCGGGGCTGGCGGAGAGGACGGCGGCAAATCCCTGGCCGTCGGCGGGGAGCCCGTCGAAGCGGTCGAGGACCGCTACCGCCACGGACGCGAAGTCGGCTCCCCGGTACAGCGACAATGCGAGCGGGTTCCCCCCGGTTGCGTTCAGCGCGGCTCGTGGGTCGATGCTGTTGCCGAGTGCCCTGTCCACCTCGGCTTCGGTCAACGCCGGAACGACGATCGAGTTCTGGTCTGCGGGCGAAACGGCATCGATGACGAGTTCGAGGGACGGGTTGGTCGATGGGGCGTGGTGATGGCCGAGTACGACACGACTGCCGTCGTCCAGCAGCGCACGAATCAGGCGAGCGGAGGCCCCGTCGAGCCGGTCTGCGTTGTCGATGACGAACACCATGTGTTCGTCGGCGTCGGCGTTCCCTTCGCCGATCTGGTCGGCGGCCGCTGCCCAGTCACGATTCCGGATGGCAACTGCGACATCACTGGCGCGTCGAGCGAATGCAGCGAGTGGGCGCTGCGGGGTGAGATCGCGGCATGTTCCGAACTCGGATGGTCGGGTGGTGTGGTCGATCCACTGACTCAATGCAGTGGTCACGCCGCCCCCGGCGGCACACGCCGAAACCGTCACCAGCCGTGAGGCGGTGACCGCCGCCTCGATCTCGTCGATCACGTTCTGGCGGACGACCGGTTCCATGGGACCGATCCTATGCACTGTCCCCTTCTTGGGAGGTCAGGTCGCCAGCCAGGGCGGCCAGAGGGGCGTCATCGTCTCATGACGGATCTGAATCGTTCTACGGCTGCCGGCACAGTCGAACCCCGACCGGGAGGCCGGGGCCGACTGCGGAGGAACCGAGATCGGGTCAGGCCGCTGCGGGGTCTTGTGACACGAAGTGCGGACAGTCGGTCGTCGCTCAGGAACCCCAACCGAGCGACGACCGACCCGAAGACTTGGTCGGGGAGTTGCCCCCGCACGCCCGACCAGCGGCGGGAGTTGCCCCCAACTCGCCGCCTGTGGAGATCGCCGGGATGCCGAACCACGCCGCCAGGATCAGATCGACCGCCGGTTGGAGTCGGCGGCGCCGGCCCCTCCCCGTGGATGGCTGCGGCAGTCCTCGGAGATCGATCACGACCGACGTGCTGGCCGGTCGCGTCCGAACGGCAGCACTCCCCTCGATGCTCTCCATTCGGCTTCACCTCCTCGGACTCTCCTCGTGTGCCCTGTAGGACACGTGAAGGAGACCCCGCAGTGGAGGCCGTGATACGTCAGGTTTCGAGAATCTCGTCGATCCGGGCCAGGACCTCGTCGTCGAGACGATCGAGTACCTCCAACGCCGCCATGTTCTCGGTCACCTGGCTGGGCCGGCTGGCACCAGTGATGACCGACGTGACGTTGGGGTTCGAGGCGCACCAGGCGATGGCGAGCTGAGCGACCGAGCAGTCGAGTTCGTCGGCAACATCGGCGAGGTGTTTGACCATGCCGTTCTTCGCCTCATCGGTGAGTTGACGCCTCATGCCGTCCGACTGGTCGGCGCGGCTGCCTTCCGGCACCTGCCCGCCGACGTACTTGCCCGTGAGCAGGCCGGATGCCAGCGGGCTCCATGTGGTCGTCCCGAGGCCGATGTCGTCGTAGAGCCGGGCGTATTCGTTCTCGACCCGATCACGATGGAACATGTTGTATTGGGGCTGTTCGACCTGTGGCTTGTGGAGATGGTGCCGCTCGGCGATCTCGTACGCAGCGTAGATCTCCGCCGCTGACCACTCCGAGGTGCCCCAGTAGTGAGCTTTGCCGTTGCTCACCATCTCCGACATCGCGTACACGGTCTCTTCGAGCGGGGTGTCGGGGTCAGGTCGATGACAGTACGCCAGGTCGACGTGATCCAGCCGGAGACGTTCGAGGGAGGCATCGATCGCCTCGACCAGATACTTGCGGTTGAGCGTGTTGCGGGTGTTGGGTCCGTCGTGGATGCCCCAGTAGAACTTGGTCGAGATGACGTAGGACCAGCGCGGCCACTCGAGTTGCTCGAGTGCCTGACCCATGAGGGTCTCGGCCTCGCCGCCGGCGTAGACCTCGGCGTTGTCGAAGAAGTTCACGCCGGCATCGCGGGCGTTCTGCATGCATTCGAGGCTCTCGTCGAGCCCCATCTGCCCCCCGAACGTGATCCAGGATCCGAACGACAGCACGCTGAGTTTGAGTCCGGAGTCTCCCATCCGGCGGTATTGCATCTCCAATGAAGTCTCCTTTGTCACTGCGGATCTTGGCGGCTTTGGCGCACGATGCAAAACACCGCTCTGGGTTGTGGGTGGTGGGTTGTGGGGTCATGAGTCGTGCGTCGCGAGTTCTGGGCGTGGGTGGTAGGTGAATGCTCGTCACTTCGGCCCTTGTACCGTTGGCGCATGGATGTAGACGAGGCCGCCGCACAGGAGTGTCGGTTTTGTACGGTGGTGATCCGCGATGGCGATGCCCTCGACGCGACCGGTACCGCTCATGCCGCTTGCGTGGCCGCCGAGCCCAAGGATCGCTCCGATGATCGCGAGCGATGGCGCAGGCTGCGCCAACTCTGGAAGTTCGCCAAGTCCTGATCCCGCTGGAATGTGGTCACCCTTCGACGAACTCGGTCGCACTTCACGGTCGGTGAGGCCCACAGCCGTGAAGCTCACAACCCAGAACTCAGAAGGGCAACTTGATCGCCAACAGGTTGTTGTGCGCCTGGTCCCGGTCGACGGGTTCACCCGGCCCGGGCTGCGGGCCCGTACCCAACCCCTTCATGCGAACCAGGCATGCCGGTCTGGAGTCCTGCCCGTATCTGATCCGGTAGGGGCGATGCTTGCGTCGCCCGCAACCCTGCAC
>CBDTYK010000035.1:0-7530 GCA_965364595.1 uncultured bacterium | reverse complement strand
CCATGTCTCAGATTCTCAGCATCAAGTCGAACAAGCCGATCAAGACGGTGAACCTCACCGACACCGCCGTCTCGAAGGTCGGCGAACTGATCGCGGCCGAAGGCGAGCAATCGCTGGCCCTCCGCATGGCGGTCCGTCCCGGAGGGTGCTCGGGCTTCTCCTACGAGATGTTCTTCGACTCCGAGGTCGAGGACGCCGACATCATCGAGGAGTTCGGCGATGTGAGGGTCGTCGTCGACCCCCAGAGCGCAGAGCGCCTGCGCGGCTCGACCCTCGACTACCGCGACGGCTTGATGGGTGCAGGGTTCGCCATCGACAACCCGAACGTCACCAAGAGCTGCGGCTGCGGCAACAGCTTCTCCTGAGCTTCGGCGAGATCTCCTGATCTCGCACACCGGCCACGATTCACGAAACCCGCCCACGGGCGGGTTTCGGCCTGTTCTGGCTCGCTACGTTTGAATCGAGGCGTCGGCCTCTCCAGAAAGGAACACGTCCATGCCAAAACAGGTCCCCACACTCTCCGCAGCACCGGCGCCATTGGCCCCGTACTCGGTCGTCACCGAAGCCAACGGGTTCGTCTTCGTCAGCGGTCAGGTCGCCATCGACCCCAGCGGCGGGGCGACACCGAGCGACGTCGCCGGCCAGGCTCAACTCATCATGAAGAACATCGGCAAGATCCTCGCCGATGTCGGTCTCGACTATCCAGACATCGTCAAGACGACCATCTTCCTGGCGGACATCGCCGACTACGGCACCGTGAACGAGGTCTACGGCGGGTACTTCCCCTCAGAACCGCCGGCCCGATCTGCGGTGCAAGTTGCAGCTCTTCCGATGCCCCAGTTCCTCGTCGAGATCGAAGTGATCGCCTGTCGATGACGACCAGACGAGACATCCTCGAACACTTCGGAATCACCGAGGTCAACTCGGGAGCGTTCAACGGTGAATGGCTGGAAGCCCACGGCCCGGCGTTCGAATCGGTCGATCCCTCCAACGGAACCGTCCTGGCCACGGTGACCGGGGCCTCGCTCGAGGACTACGACGCCGTGGTCGAGGCAGCCACCGAAGCCTTCGACAGGTGGCGGATGCTGCCCGCTCCGCAACGCGGCGAGTACGTCCGCAGGATCGGCAACGCACTCCGAGAGCACAGGGACCAGCTCGGGGCTCTCGTCTCCATGGAGATGGGCAAGATCCTCCCCGAGGGAATCGGAGAAGTCCAGGAGATGATCGACATCTGCGACTTCGCCGTCGGACTGTCCCGGCAGTTGTACGGGCTGACGATGGCATCCGAACGACCTCGCCACCGGATGTACGAACAGTGGCACCCGCTGGGACCCATCGGAGTCATCTCGGCATTCAACTTCCCGGTTGCCGTGTGGTCGTGGAACGCCACCATCGGTGCCGTCTGTGGCGACCCGATCGTCTGGAAGCCCTCGGAACGGACACCGCTGACCGCCGTCGCCGTCACGAAGATCGTTCATTCCGTGATGGAGGGTTCGGGTTTCGAAGCCGTGTTCGGTCTCGTCGTCGGCGACGGGCCGACGGTCGGCGATGCCATGTCGCGTGACCGCAGGCTTCCGCTGATCTCCGCCACCGGCTCGTGTCGTATGGGTCGGATCCTCGCTCCGATCGTGGCCGAACGCATGGGCCGATCGATCCTCGACTTGGTGGCAACAACGCCATCATCGTGATGGACGACGCCGACCCCGACCTGGCGATTCGCGCAGCCCTCTTCTCCGCCGTCGGGACGGCCGGGCAACGGTGCACGTCGTTGCGTCGGCTGCTCGTCCAACGTGGGATCGCCGATGAGATGCTGAAACGACTCGCGACGGCGTACGAGCAGGTGCCGATCGGTGATCCACGCTCATGGGGCCGCTGACCGGCCAACGAGCCGTCGACGAGATGCTCGCCGCGCTCGAGGCCGCAGTCGAGCAAGGCGGAGAGATCGTCACGGGCGGCAAGGCCATCGATGGCGACGGGTTCTTCGTGCAACCGACCATCGTCAAGATCGGCGCCGATGCCCCGATCGTCCAGACCGAGACGTTTGCTCCGATCCTCTACGTCATCGAGTTCGAGACACTCGACGAGGCGATCGCGATCCAGAACGGCGTCGAGCAGGGGCTGTCGTCGGCGATCTTCACCGACTCGGTGCGATCCGCGGAGACCTTCCTGTCACACATCGGGTCGGACTGCGGGATCGCAAACGTCAACATCGGCACCTCCGGCGCCGAGATCGGCGGGGCGTTCGGTGGTGAGAAGGAGACCGGTGGTGGCCGTGAGGCCGGTTCCGACGCGTGGAAGGCCTACATGCGACGCCAGACGACCACGATCAACTGGGGCGGGGAGCTTCCGCTGGCGCAGGGCATCGAGTTCGGCTGACCGACCGGACTCAACCGAAGCGGTAGCCCACCGAACGCACGGTGACGATCCACCCTGCCCGTTCCTCGCCGAGCTTGGCCCGCAACCGGCGAACATGAACGTCGACGGTTCGAGCGCCGCCGAAATAGTCGTATCCCCACACCTTCGACAGGAGCTGTTCCCGGGTCCACACCCGTCCCCGATGCTCGACGAAGAAGCGGAGCAGCTCGTACTCCATGTACGTGAGGTCGAGCGGATCGCCCGCCAACGACGCTTGGTAGGTCAGTGGGTTGAGCACGAGGTCCTCGAACGACAGAACCGTGTCCAATCCCGACGACGTGTCGGCCAGGCGCCGAATCCGGACTGCGATCTCGGCGGAATCCGGAGGATGCGCGATGAAGTCGGCGACGCCGGTCGCCTGCTCGACGAGGGCGAACTGGGCGGAGTGAGCCACTGCGAGCACGGGCAGGCCGCTGTTCTCGACCAACTCTGCGATGTGGCGGAGGCGCCGCATCGGCTCATCGCCGAGATCCACCACCAGCACCGACCATGCCGAGATCGCATCGGGCGTCGCGAGCTCGAGGCTGTCGACGTTGACGGGGCGGATGCCGCCGATGGCGAGGGCCGCCGCCAGCTCCTCGGAGCAGTCCTTGGGGTACAGCGCTACGTCCATATGGTCACCACTAAAGCACTGGGAGATACGTTTCGAGCTCGAAACGTGACACATGGCGCTGGTAGCGGTCCCACTCCTTGCGCTTGTTCCGAAGGAACCAGTCGGTGACGTGGTCGCCGAGGGCCCGACGGATCAGCTCGGAGCCCTCCATCACATCGAGCGCTTCCGAGAGGGTCTCCGGGAGCCGTGCGAGTCCCGCAGCCTGCCGCTCGCTCTGACTCAGTGCGAAGACGTTTCCGGGGAGCTCGGGTGGGAGCTCGTAGCCCTTCTCGATGCCGTCGAGGCCGGCGGCGAGCAGCACCGCGAGTGTGAGGTACGGGTTCGCCGCAGAGTCCGCAGAGCGGTACTCGACTCTGACGGATTCGGGTTTGTTCTTCTTGACCGTCGGGACCCTGACGAGCGCAGACTGGTTGTTGTGGCCCCACGACACCCAGATCGGGGCGTCGAATCCGGCGACGAGCCGCTTGTAGGAATTGACCCATTGGTTGGTCACGGCAGTGATCTCACGTGCATGCGTGAGCAGGCCGGCGATGAACGACTCTCCAGCAGCGGACAGACCGTGTTCGGCGCCTTCCTCGGCGAAGACGTTCTCCTCGCCTTCGAACAGCGACATGTGCAGGTGCATCCCGCTTCCATCGTGGTCTTCGAGCGGCTTCGGCATGAAGGTGGCATAGATGCCGTGGGCGAGGGCGACCTCTTTCACGGTGAGCCGGAAGCTCATGACGTTGTCCGCCATGGTCAGCGCGTCCGTGTACCGGACGATGATCTCGTGCTGGCTCGGCGCCACCTCATGATGTGAGTGCTCGATGGGGATACCCATGCGCTCGAGCGCGTTGATGGTCTTGCGCCGGTACTCCCTCGCCGAGTCGAGCGGCGTGAGGTCGAAGTATCCGCCCCGGTCGAGCACCTGAGGCTCGGGTCCCGAGTCGGCGAAGTAGAAGTACTCGAGTTCGGGTGCGACGTAGAAGGTGTAGCCCATGTCCGCGGCGCGCTGGAGGTTCTTCTTCAACACCGTCCGTGGATCGCCTGCGAACGGTTCGCCGTCGGGAGTCACGATGTCGCAGAACATCCGGGCGACCTGCTCCTCCTGGCGCCACGGGAGGATCTGGAAGGTGGCGGGGTCCGGGATGGCGAGCATGTCCGCCTCCTGAACCCTGGCGTAACCGTCGATGGACGAGCCGTCGAAGGTCATGCCCTCCTCGAAGGCCGTCTGCAGTTCCTGCGGACTGATCGACACCGACTTGAGGAACCCCTGGACGTCGGTGAACCACAGGCGGATGAATCGGATCTTCCGTTCCTGCACCTGACTGAGGACGTAATCGGCCTGTCTGCTCACGGCGGGAACGGTAACACTGAGCGTTTCGCAGTTCCCAAGCCGAAACACAGCGTTAACGCGGCTCGAGGCGCGAGTTGCGCGCACGCTGGGGGTGCTTCTGTTCTTGTGACAGCGGTCACGTCTAGTTGCTCGTGGTGGGATCAGAACCGTGGTGTTCGCACTGTCACAAGAACGTGGAATGGTCGTGTTGCGGTTTGCGATGAGTGCTGCCGCCGACCCCGTGCGTGCTCGACCGTCGTTCTTTTCGGTCGGCCGCAACAACATTCCGGGGCCGGAGAACCGCTCGTGCCAGACCAGCCCCTCCCAAAAAGAACTCCTTGAGTTGGAGTGCGTGTGGCGTAGGGCGTGGCGCGTGTTGCGCTATGCGGGTACTCCGATCTCGAGCAGGGTGCCGTCGAGGTGGACCTCGGCGTCGAGGGCGCAGGCGGGGACGATCACGGTCGAGCCCTGGCGCATCGTGACACTGCCAGTCCGTGCTGTGCCGGCGACACACATCAGGATGCGAAACCCGGGGGCGTCGCTCAGCGACACAGGGCCCTTCGTGTGGTGTTCGTCGATCCAGTAGTGCGGAGTTCGGGCCAACTCGCGTCGTCGGGTCGTGCCCAACGGCTCGAGGTCGAAGGCCTCCGGGTGGCGGAGGATCACCGTCTCTCTCGCCTGGTCGGTGTGCAGTGGGCGGGGATCCCGGTCGTACTCGGTGGCCCAGTCGTAGACACGGAACGTCGTGTCGCTCGGAGTCTGGACCTCGGCGACCATGACACCGGCACCGAGGGCATGGATCATCCCGGCGGGGATGTGGTGGAACGCCCCCACCCGAGCCGGCACCGTCCTGAGGTGGGGCACCACCGTCACACCGTCGAGATCGGTCATGACCCGGTTCTTCGGGCTGGAGGCCTCGACATCGAGGAAGAGGTGAGAACCGGGGTCGGCGTCGACCACGTACCACGACTCGGTCTTGAGGTGGGTGCCGGGGTGGGTGGAGGTGTATTCCTCGGTGGGGTGGACCTGCACCGACAGGTGCTCTCGCGCGTCGATCAGCTTGACGAGAAGCGGGAACCGGCCGTCGGGCCCCAAGGCGACGGGGCCCATCAGCTCCTCGTTGAGCTTCGACGCGATCCCGCTCAGCGACCAGCCCCGCCAGCGCCCATCGATCACCCGGGACACCGGATCCTCGACCGTCGGGGCGACCTCGGGTGCGAGGTCGGCGATCTCCCAGCTCTCACCGAAGTAGGCCCGCCCCGGGTATTTGCCCATCTCGGACAGCCGGGTTCCACCCCACGGCTTCTCCACGAGCACCGGGGCCACTTCGAACGGCTCGAGCATCGTCAGAACACCTCGGGACAATAAGGCGAGCGGTGATGAGTGAACATTCGATCGGCCAATGTCGCAGCCTCGAGCGACCCGCCGATCGTTCCTGCCAGCGCGGCCGCCGCGAACGCCGGCCGGCCGAGAAAGGCTGCACCGAGATCGGCTACGTCGATCTCGAGATCGGCCGTGCCCGACGCGCCACCGCACTCGATGCGATGACCGTCCCACTCGAGACGGTATGTGCCATTGGCGAAGCCCATTCCGTCGCTGATGGCGATTGTCAGCGCCCCCGGCTGCCCATACGTGCGCGACGTGAGAGCGCGCTCGACATCGAGGACCCGGACCCACACCGTGTCCGAGAGCGTTCGTTCGACCCGGCGGATGCCGGTCAGGAACTCGAAGAGCGGGTCGTCCAGCGGGCGGAACGACCCCTTCACCCGTGTCGCCAGATCGAGGCCGAGCACCAGCGACCACAACGCCGACCAGGAACCGGGAGTAGACCCCAACAACTCGACGACGTGCACCACATCGTTCGAGTGGCCACTTTCGTACTTGCTCTCGACTCGGAAGATCACGTACCCCGTCGCTGTTCCGTCCTGAGCTGAGGAGACGGCAATCCGCATTGCGCTGCGGCCACCCCGGCGCTCTGGGCTGTCTCGCAGATGCCTATGCGCCCACCATGGCTCCGACCTGGCGAACGTGCCCGGGAGGTCTCGGCGGATCCGCTCGTACAGCGGCGGCAGCACGTCGGCCGCCGCTTCCTTGGTGATCATCTCGACGCGTTCCGGAATGGGTGCCGCATCGCGGAAGCGGGCCATCGGTCGGTCGAGGTCGATCGCCACCGACTCCACTGCCCGCCCGTAGCCGAAACGCTGGTAGATCGCCGAGTCCGAGGCCCAGAGTGCAGCGATGACGTCACCGTGCTCGACCGCCTCCGACAGATGGGCGCTCATCATGCGCCGGAGGACGCCGCGCCGGCGGTGCGACGGAGCGACGCTCACCCAGGTGGTGCCTGCGCAGGGAACCGAGCCCCCTGGCACCGTCATGTCGAGGTCGAAGGCGCCGAGCGTTCCCACGATTTGGCCGTCGTCCTCGGCGACCATGCCACGCTCGATGCCGCCGGTTTCGAGGTTGCGTGTCTTCCAGGCCTCTCGCTCTTCGGTGTCCTCAGGAAGATCGAACGAGAACTGAAGGCTCATGGTCTCGAAGAACGGCATCAGGTCTTCGGGAATGGACCTCCGGATGGAGACCATGTCAGGAACCGGTCGTCGTGGCCCTGAGCTCGACATCATCGGCCGCAGCCGTGAATGCCGTCACCGCCACGTCGAATTCCCCGAGTGCGGTGATGCGTGGCTCGCGATCCGGCCCGGTGAAGCCGGTCAGTACGTCTGCTGCGCTGTCGGCCGCAGCCTGTGCGGTCGCGGTCAGCACACCGTGGGCGTCGGTGAGCGTTGCCGGGGGCACGACGGCAACCAGATTCGTGGCCCACGTGGCCATGCTCTGTGCGAGGTCGGTGAGGAGAGCCTCGCCGTCCGCGTACTCGAGTGTCCGGGGCTCGGCATCCCACCGGGTGTTGATGTCGGCCATCTCCCCCTGGAACGCCAACAGTTCGGTCTCCGCCGTGGCGACCTGGTTCAAGTAGTCCTGGACCTCGGGCGAGAGCACCGGCGCGGTCACCGTGGTGGATGTGGTCCCGACGGTCGTCGTGGTGGTCGCGACCGTGGTGTCGACACCGTTCGCCCCGATGTCCTGGGTGTCACCGTCGGCTGCGGGCAGATTCTGAACGAACACATAGGTGAAGACCATCATCCCGAGGATGACGAGCGGAAGCAGCCAGCGGCCCGGGCGGGGGTCGGGG
>CBDTYK010000034.1:0-7571 GCA_965364595.1 uncultured bacterium | reverse complement strand
CGAGATCGATCGCTTGGGAATGCTGGTGATCGAGCTGCTCGGAGATCGGGCGAAGGTCGAAGAGATGGCTCAGTCCGCCAGGTCGTTCTCCAAGCCGCAGGCAGCTGCCAACATCAGTGCCGCAATGAGAGAGCTCCATGATCGAGGCAACTGACATCGACTTCGACGACGTCCGCCGTATCCATCTGGTCGGCGCAGGCGGAGCCGGCATGAATGCGCTCGCCAAGCTCCTGGCCGGTCGTGGGCGCAGCGTGTCGGGATCCGATCTGCGAACCTCCGAGACCCTGACGCGGCTCGCCGAACTGGGCATCGAGACGTGGGCAGGACACCGTCCCGATGCCCTCGACGATGTCGACCTGGTGGTGGCCTCGTCGGCCGTGCCCGATCGGGACGCCGAATTGGTCGCCGCCCAGGAGAAGAGCGTGCCGGTGTGGCGCAGGCCGCGGCTGCTCGAGGCGATCACACGCGAGATCCCGACGATCGGCGTCACCGGCACCCATGGGAAGACGTCCTCGACCTCGATGATGGTGCTTGCGCTGCGGGCCGCAGGCAGAGATCCGTCGTTCGTCGTCGGCGGCGAGATCGTCGAGCTCAGGACGAACGCCCACGCCGGCGCCGACGACCTGCTGGTGCTCGAGATCGACGAGGCGTTCGGCACGTTCGAGTACGTCCACTGCACCGGCATGGTCTTGACGAATGTCGAGCCCGAGCATCTCGACCATTTCCAGACCGAGGCGGCAATGGAAGAGGCCTTCACCCGCGTCGTTCGCGCCGTGGACGGGCCGGTCATCGCGTGCCTCGACGATCCGGGAGCAGCCCGGATCGCAGACCGAACGGGCGCGATGACGTACGGCGTCTCCGAACGTGCCCAGTGGCGGATGACACCGCCGGTCACCGGACCCAACAGCGTCCGATTCACCCTGTCCGGCCCCGATCAGGCCCCCGTCGAGATCGAGGTCGGCAAGCCCGGTGTGCACATGGCCCGGAACGCCGCCGGCGTGATCGCCCTGCTCGTGACACTCGGCGAGAACGTCACGGAGCTGGCTTCGGGACTGGCTACCTTCCAAGGCGTCAGCAGACGGTTCGAGCACAAGGGGGAGATCGACGGCGTGACGATCATCGATGACTATGCCCATCATCCGACGGAGGTCGCAGCGACGTTGCGTGCGGCGCGGGCTCGGGGCGCACAACGCCTGGTCGCCGTCTTCCAGCCGCACCTGTACTCGCGAACCGAGCGACTGCACCGGGAGTTCGGCGCCTCCCTGTCGCAGGCCGATCTCGTGATCGTCGCCGACGTCTACGGAGCGCGAGAGGAACCCATCCCCGGCGTGTCCGGGGCAATGGTTGCGGACGCCGCCATTCGTTCGGGCGCACCGCAGGTGGAATACGTCCCGCATCGCACCGACCTCGCCGGTGTCGTAGCCGGGCTCGTGCGAGCCGGTGACGACGTCGTGACGATGGGTGCGGGCGACATCACGCTGCTCGCAGGAGAGCTGGCAGGATTGCTGCCCGCATCATGAGCGGGCTCGATCGCCTCGTCGACCAAGGGGTCGTGAATGCGGGAGCGAGACTCGGCTCGTTGACGACGTATCGTTTCGGGGGCCCGGCGCGATATCTCGCACAACCTGCTGACCGCGATGAGCTCCATCAGGTGATCGCAGCCCGAACCGACGAGCGCGTGCTCGTGCTCGGGCGAGGCAGCAACCTCGTGATCTCGGACTCCGGATTCGACGGTCTCGTCATCAGGTTGGTCGGTGAGTTCGAGCGGGTGACGGTGGATGGCGATCTCGTCGAGGCGGGAGGCGCAGCGTGGTTGCCGACGGTGGCGCGACGCTCGGTCGAGGAGGGGCTCACCGGTCTGGAGTTCTACGTCGGGATTCCCGGAACGGTCGGCGGTGCGGTCCGACAGAACGCCGGCGGGCATGGCAGCGAGACGCGGGAATGGCTCCGGTCGATCGAGATCGTGTCGATCGCCGACGGCTCGACGGTCACACTCGAACCAGGCGATCTCGACATGTCGTATCGTCACACGAACCTGAGATCCGATCAGCTCGTGACGACCGCCATGTTCCGGGCCCGGCCCGGCGACGTGGAGCGGGGCCGGGACCTGATCGCCACGATCGTCCGCTGGCGCAAAGAACACCAGCCACCAGCCATGTACAACGCAGGGAGTGTGTTCCGAAACCCGCCCGGAGACTCGGCAGGCCGCATCATCGACTCGCTCGGCTTGAAGGGCTACTCCGTCGGAGGAGTCCAGGTGTCCGAGAAGCACGCCAACTTCTTCGTTGCGGACACCGATGCCACTGCCTCCGATCTGCACCGGCTGGTTGGACGGATCGCCGACATCGTCGAAGACGAGACCGGGATCCGACTCCAGCCCGAGATCCAGTTCGTCGGAGAGTTCCCGTGACCCACGATCGCTTCGCAGAGCGCAGGAGGACCGTCGCAGAGGATCGGGCTCGCCGCGCCCTTCGACGAGCAACGCTCGTGATCGTGCTCGCAGCCTCCATCTCCGGGATCGTCTACGTGTTCCATTCGCCGCTCCTGTCGATCGGAGTGCTCGAGGTCGACGGGGCGGTCAACGTCGCGGTCGAGCCGGTCCTGGAGCGTCACGGGATCGCAGAGGGCGAGCCGCTCATCTGGACGGACGTCGACGGCGCGCGTTCGGAGATCTCCAGGGATCCATGGGTCGAATCGGTGACCGTCGAGCGAGACTGGCCGGTGGCGGTGGTGGTCTCGGTCACCGAGCGCCGGCCGGTCGCGGTGATCGGGGGAGTGGCGGTCGCGGTCGACGGCGTCATCCTTCCCGAGGCGTCGGCGGAGGGATTGCCACTGTTGGCGATCGACGGTGAGGCCGCCGACGGCCGATACCCACAGCAGGACATCATCGGCGGGCTGCGCTTCCTCGCGACCCTGCCCAGCGATCTCTCCAGCACCGCGAGTGTGGCGTCGACACCGGATGGTCTGATCGCCGTCGTCGGTGGCTACACGGTCCGGCTCGGCCGACCGGTCGACATGGAGGAGAAGGCACGAGCACTGGGACCGGTCATCGACGAAGAGCCCCCCGAGGGTTCGGAGATCACCCTGGTGGCGCCGGCACGACCATCGGTCCTGACGCCCGACGCCGTGACCGCACCGGTCTCCGACGAAGAGGATGACCCTGAAGTCTCGGATGAGGGTTGACCCAAACCCTCAACCTCCCCTCGATGTCGAACAGCCTCAACCTCTACGTGAACGTTAGGTGCAGGGGCTTTACGCCGGGTCCAGAAATGTGTAACCATGCCCGAGGACTTCGACGCCCGAAGTCGTCGGTTTCGGGGGAATCGGGCGCATGAGAGAGGAAGACAGCATGGGTATGCAGATGGGTTCTGGCGGTTATCTGGCCGTCATCAAGGTGGTTGGCGTCGGTGGTGGCGGCGTCAACGCCATCAACCGGATGATCGAATCGGGCGTGCGCGGGGTCGAGTTCATCGCGCTCAACACCGATGCACAGGCGCTGCTGATGTCGGATGCCGACGTCAAACTCGACATCGGGCGTGAGATCACCCGAGGACTCGGTGCCGGCGCCAACCCCGAGATCGGCCGAGCGGCGGCGGAAGCGCGCAGAACTCGAAGAAGTGCTCAAGGGCGCCGACATGGTGTTCATCACCGCCGGCGAAGGTGGCGGCACCGGGACGGGCGGCGCTCCGATCGTGGCCGAAACCGCCAAGGGCCTCGGGGCATTGACGGTCGGCGTCGTGACCCGCCCGTTCGGATTCGAAGGCCGCAGGCGAGCAGTCCATGCCGAACAGGGCATCCAGGCGCTTCGCGACGCCGTCGACACTCTCATCGTGATCCCCAACGATCGTCTGCTCGAGGTCGGGGACCCCAAGGCTCCCATCACCGACACGTTCCGTCTGGCCGACGAGATCCTCACCAACGGCGTCGCCGGCATCACGAATCTGATCACGACTCCCGGTCTCATCAACGTCGACTTCGCCGACGTCAAGACGGTCATGTCCGATGCGGGAACCGCCGTCATGGGAATCGGCAAGGCTTCGGGAGATGAACGCGCCTCGCAGGCCTCCCAGCGGGCGATCTCGTCGCCGATGCTCGAGACGTCGATGGACGGTGCCAAAGGCGTGCTCCTGTCTGTTGCCGGGCCATCGTCGATGACGTTGCACGAGGCGACGACGGCGGCCAAGGTCGTGTCGGAGAGCGCCGACCCCGAGGCAGACATCATCTTCGGAGCGATCGTCGACGACGAGCTCGGCGAGGAGATGCGGGTGACCGTGATCGCCGCCGGATTCGACAAGGGCGGCCGAGGCCGACCCCGGGGGTCGGAGAGCGCTCGCCGACCCGGAGGAGACAGCGGAGTCGACATCCCCTCCTTCGTCCAGGGGTGAGCGTCGACTGCCTCACCGTGTTCACCGAATCCGGTGATGGCGACC
The DNA here is from genome assembly GCA_965364595.1 of uncultured bacterium. Taxonomy (GTDB): domain Bacteria; phylum Actinomycetota; class Acidimicrobiia; order Spongiisociales; family ZC4RG35; genus JAHEDH01. Next base: position 3,141 of record CBDTYK010000034.1, on the reverse strand, counting down.
TCAGGGGTGACCTCTCAGCCAGGCGGCGATTGAGCGCCCGGCTCGGCACGTCTGAGCATTGGGCGGTCGTGGATCAGGTCCACGGTTCGGACGTGATCGACGCCGCTGAGCCGGGGAACCACGGGCGCGCGGACGGCTTGTTCACCACCCAGCTCGATCTCCCGCTGGCGGTCTTCACCGCCGATTGTGTCGGCGTCGTGCTGATGGCAGACGACGCGATCGGAGTCGCACATGCCGGTTGGCGGGGTGCCGAGGCGGGTGTCGTCACGGCACTGCGTGAGCGCTTCGAGTCCTCGGGGCGGAACGTGCGTCGAGCTGTCATCGGACCCCACATCCGGTCGTGCTGTTTCGAAGTCGGGTCCGGGGTCGCAGAGCGTTTTCCCCGCCACGTCGCCGAGACGAGCTGGGGTTCGATTTCGGTCGATCTGGCCGGCGTGATCGGCGAACAGCTGTCCGGTGTCGAGGTCGAAGACTTCGGAGCCTGTACCCATCACGAGGACGGCTGGTTCTCACATCGTCGGAACTCGGATCCTCGAAGGCTGGCGACGGTCGCCGTGAGGCGGTCCGGTGTCTGAGCTGGCAGATCGCTACGCAGCCGTCACCGATCGCGTCCGGTCGGCCGCTCTCGGCGTAGGCAGGAATCCGGAGGAGGTTTCACTCGTCGCAGTGTCCAAGGGACGGGACGTTCCGACGATCCAACGGCTCTACGACCTCGGGCATCGGGACTTCGGCGAGAACCGTGCTCAAGAGCTGCGAGAGAAGGTGCCCGAACTGCCGGCAGACATCCGGTGGCACTTCATCGGCCCACTCCAATCGAACAAGGTGAGGATCGTCAGGCCTGCGGTGCACGCGTTGCACTCGTTGGACCGGATGAGCCTCGCCACTGCCTGGATGAAAGGGGCGGGGAGTCCGCCTGCGACGTATCTCCAGGTGAACATCGGCGAAGAGGAGCAGAAGTCAGGAGTGCAGGTCGACGAGGTGGCCGAAACCCTCGATCGCCTGCGACGAATGTCGGTGCCGATCATCGGTCTCATGGCCATTCCGCCGCTCACGGACGACCCCGAGGGCGCCCGTCAGTACTTCGTGAAGCTGCGAGAGTTGCGTGACACCGTCGTCACAGAACACCCCGGCGTCACCGGTCTCTCGATGGGAATGACCAACGACTTCGAGATCGCCGTCGCCGAGGGTGCAACCGTGATACGTGTCGGGCGGGCTATCTTTCAGGACTGAGGTTTCAACATGTCTTCACTGTTTTCAAAAGCATTGGTCTATCTCGGGCTCGTCGATGAGGGCGAAATGGACGCGGATGCGCCACCCGCTCAAGGCCAACAGCGTCAGACCATCCCGGCGGCTGCGCCCGACACGGTCCGGTCGCTGGGGCCAGACGAGGGGCGTCGCGTCGAGCCCCCGGCATCGGCATCGCGAACGTCAGCGAGGCGGTCCGACGTGCCTTCGGTGGCAGGCGTCCGGCCGATTCGGCCCGAATCGCGTGCCGACATCCTCGTGATCGATGAGTTCGGCGACGCGAAGATCCTCGCCGACCGGGTTCGAGAGCTGGTTCCCGTCGTCCTCGATTTCCGCACAGCAGACGAAGACCTCGTCCGGCGCGTGGTCGACTTCTCATCGGGGTTGATCTATGCACTCGACGGGACCATGAGCAAGGTGGGCGAAGGGCTCGTGCTTGTGCTCCCGCCCAACATGACGCTCGACGACAGCGAGAAGCGCCGACTTGCCAGTCTCGGCGCCTACGAGGAACGGATCTGAACCGTGAGCGTCGTCTGCACCATCCTCCAGCTGTATTCGCTCGCTGTCATCGCCTGGGTGATCCTGTCGTGGGTCCAGGTCCCGAGAGACCACCCCGTCGCACGGGTCCAGCTGCTGCTCGACCGCATCATCTATCCGGTGATTCTCCCACTCCGGCGGGTCATGCCGTCTCCCCGAGTCGGCGGTGCGATGCTCGATCTCTCGCCGATCGTCCTGATCCTCGGGATCGCCATCTTGCGCGGTGTGATCTGTTGAGAGAAAGCACCGAATCGTCGGGTGCTACTCCTAAGCTTTGAACCACTCTCCGTGACCGAGGTTTCGACATGCCGCTGACACCGATCGATGTTCAACAGAAGACCTTCGCAACCGCCCTCCGTGGATACGACCTCGACGAGGTCGATGACTTCCTCGACGCCGTCGTCGTGGCGCTCAAGGACTACGACCAGCGGCTCTCCGATGCCCAGGAGCGGATCTCCACGCTCGAAGCCGAGCTCAACGACAAGGGTGACGCCGAGGGGGCCATCGCCAGGGCTCTGGTGGCGGCCCAGCGATCGGCAGACGCCATCGTGGCCGACGCAAAGGAGGAGGCGCAGAGGATCCTGTCCGATGCCGACAGCGAAGCCAACGAACTGGCCGAGACCCGAGACGCTGAACGACGTCGCCTGCAGTCCGAGATCGACGATCTGCGAGCCAAGGTCGCATCGGTTCGGGGCAGCGTCGCCGAGCTGACGGCTGCGATCCCGGTCACGCTCGACGAGATCGACGAGGTGCTCGACTCCAACTCCGAGCAACCCGGCGGCGCGACGTTCGACGCAGCCGTCCCGGTCGGCGGGTACGAGATCGCACCCGAACCCGAGGCCGAGCCCGGCCTCGACGAATCGGAAGACGAAGTCGACCTCACATCATCCGAAATCGAAGGGCACTCGGATGGGGACGAAGGCGACGACGACGATGACGAGGCGGAATCCGATGAACACGCCCGCCACCTCGCCATGGACGAGCCATCCGGTGAGCTCCCGTCGATCGAGGAGCTCTCTCAGCGCATCGACAGTGCGTTCGACGACATCGTGGCCGAGGCCGACGAGGTGAGCGAGGGCGCCCAGCGCCCCTGGGAAGACGGCTGAGCGGGCTGCGCCCGCGGCACTGAGTCGTGAGTCATGGGTGGTGGGTCGACCCACGATTCACGTCTCACGTCTCACGTCTCACGTCTGCCGGTATGCGGCATGCGCCATGCGCCATGCGCCATGCGCATTGACTCGAGCGGGGACAGTCCTCTCTCTCGGCGTGCGATCTGAGCTCCGGGCGCATACCGCAACGCGCAAAGCGCATACCGGGTTCAGGCTCGGGTGATCTCCAGTGAGACACTGTGACCGTCGA
>CBDTYK010000033.1:0-7594 GCA_965364595.1 uncultured bacterium | reverse complement strand
GATCAGGGCGATGATCACAACAACGGTGAGCAGGCCGGCAATGGCGAGCACGGCACGGACGCCGGCGGTGGCTTGAACGGACGGGCGGGGGGCAACCGGAAGGGGACCCTGAGACAGTCGTGCACCGCACTCCTCACAGTGCCGGTTGGTGGTCGGATTCGGTGAGCCACACGATGGGCACTGGACTTCGCTGCGGGGGAAACGCGCCGGGGCCTGGGGTTCGTCGATCGGGGGCTCACCCGAGAGCGAGAACTCTTCGAAGTCGCCGTTCTCCTCTTCGATCCCGGGTTCGGTCGGATCGATCCATGCCCCGCACTCGGGACAGAATTGTTGGTCCTCTCCCACGACGGACCCGCAGTTGTCACACACGTGTCGTGCCAAATCGCCTCCTCGCGTGGTCGGTATTCTGCCACGGTGCTCGCCTTCTTCCTGATCAGACAAACGGAGACTTGGGGGCCGTCCACCGTGTTGGGCGCCGCCGTGCTCCTCTCTGTCCTCGTCCTGGTCGGCTACTACCTGCTCACTCGACGTCAGTGAGCGGCTCATGCGAATTCGTCAGACCCCATCGATAGGCTCGCTGTCGTGACCTTTCGATGTGAGAACTGTGGCTATCAGAGCGCCAAATGGATGGGCTTCTGCCCGCAATGCGGTGATGGGGGGCCGCTCACCGAGGTGGCAGACACCACCAGGAAGCGCTCGAGGCGGCAGGGAGCAGCGCCAGTCCCGATCGTCCTCGGGGACCAATCGGGCTCCGATGTGGTCAGAACAATGACCGGGCTCGCCGAGGTCGACCGCATCCTCGGGGGCGGGCTGGTCGACGGGTCCGTCGTGCTCCTGGGCGGAGAGCCCGGTGTGGGCAAATCCACGTTGCTGCTCCAGATGGCGGGCAGCCTCGCATCCGGCGGACATCGGGTTCTGGTGGCCTCCGCCGAGGAGTCTGCCCAGCAGGTCGGTCTCCGCGCCCAGCGCCTCGGCGTCGATTCCGACGTGCTCCTGCTTGCGGAGGACGACGTGGACGCAGTGATCGCCGCTGCGAGAGAGACCTCACCGAAGGTGCTGGTGATCGATTCGGTGCAGACAGTCGGCGCAACCGATATCGCGTCGGCTCCGGGATCGATCACCCAGGTCCGAGAGGCCTCCGCCCGGCTGATCCGTTTTGCAAAGACATCCGGGACGTCGGTCATGCTCGTCGGGCACGTGACGAAGGACGGGGGTCTCGCCGGCCCGAAGACGCTCGAGCACATGGTCGATGTGGTGTTGTCTCTGGAAGGCGATCCCGATCGGGGGTTCCGTGCTCTGCGCAGCTTCAAGAACCGGTTCGGTGCAACCCATGTGGTGGCGCTGTTCGAGATGCTGACCGAGGGGATGGTCGAGGTGGCCGATCCCTCCGAGGCCTTCCTCGCAGAGTGGCAATCGGACGTGCCGGGAACGGTGGTGTTCCCTGCGGTCGAGGGGCGACGGTCGGTGATGGTGGAGATCCAGGCGCTCGTGACGAAGACGACGACGCCACAGCCCCGTCGATCGGTTCGTGGCGTCGATAGTCCCAGGGTCCATCAGCTGTTGGCGGTGCTCGATCGTCACGCCGGTCTCTATCTCGGCGACCACGAGGTCTACGTGAACGTGGTCGGAGGTTGGAAGGTGACCGAACCGGGAGCCGATCTGGCGATCGCGCTCGCCATCGCGTCGTCGGCTGTCGATGTTCCGTTGGGGTCGACGGCCGCGTGGGGTGAGGTCGGCCTGGCAGGGGAGGTCCGGCCGGTGCCGTTCGACACTCGACGCAGAGAAGAAGCCGGGCGCCTCGGGGTCAAGACGCTCATTGCCTCGGAGAGCGGCCTGAGAGTCAGCAGCGCGCTGATCCTCGCGGGCCTCGGAGTCGTCACCTGAGAGAGGCGCTGCCGAACGGCGTGCTCCGATCGGCCGAGTCGCGCTCGGACACGTCTGCGACCTGATATTCTCTCTATTCGTGCCTGACGCTCAATCGAACCATCAAGTGACGCTGGAGCGTCTCGCCCCAGGATCGGCACTCCGGGCCGGCCTCGAACGAATCATTCAGATGGGCAAGGGCGCCATCATCGTGCTCGGTGACGGCCCCGGCATGGAGGCCATCTCGAGCGGAGGCTTCATCTTCGACCGACCGGTCCCGTACACGCCGGCGAAGCTGTCGGAGCTCGCCAAGATGGACGGCGGCATCGTGCTCGACGAGTCCGGCGATCACATGATCCGCAGCAACGTCCATTTCGTGCCCTCCAACGAGATCCAGACGGACGAGACCGGGTCGCGGCATCGTACGGCCCAGCGAATCGCAATCCAGACGGGCTACCCGGTCATCGCCGTCAGTGAAGGCAGACGGATCGTCACCGTCTACTTCGAGGACCAGAAGGTCGAGCTGCGCAGTCCCACCGAGATCGCCGGGCGCGTGAACCAGGACCTCCAGACCCTGGACCGGCTGCGTCGCCGTCTCGACGAGGCGGAGGTCAGCCTGACCCAGCTCGAGATGACCGGGTTGGTCACATACCGGGCGGTCGTGACGCTCGTGCAGCGGGCTGAACTGGTCCGCCGCGTCGGATCCTCGATCGAGGATCAGGTCGTGCAACTGGGGGACGAGGGCCGCCTCGCATACATCCAGCTCGACGACATGGTCCGCGGCGTCGCCCACCTCCGATTCATCACGATGCGTGACTACACCTCGACCCGTCGCATCTCGCAGGCCAACGCCGCCCTCGAGCGTCTGAACGCCCTCGATGAGTCGAAGGTCCACGATCCCGGAGAAATCGGCCGTGCGCTCGGGTTCGACGAGTTGGACGAGCCGGTCGTCCCTCGCGGCTACCGGCTGCTCTCCAAGGTCGGTCGCCTCCCGGAGCCAGTCCGCGAAGAGCTGGTGCGGCACTTCAAGACGCTACCCAAGATGATGAACGCCTCTGTCGAGCAGCTCGAGACGGTCGAGGGCATCGGTGCGACCCGTGCCGACTATCTGATTCACTACTTCGATCGGCTCCACACGGCAGCCGAGAGCTGGGCTCCTCAAGTCCTCTGACACGCCGAAGAGGCTCTGGGGCGGGTCAACTCGTGGCCCCTTGTACAATCCCTCCCGATGGCAAAGACAAAAAGCAAGTACGGCGTCGGCGACAAGGTGGTTCACCCCCAACACGGGGCGGCGACCATCGCCAAGAAGGTCAAACAGGAATTCGCGGGACAGAAGCGCGATTACTTCGTTCTCGACATCGCCACCGAGCAGCTCACGGTGATGGTCCCGGTCGACAACATCGAAGAGGTGATCCGACCGGTCATCTCGAAGAACAAGGCGCGTGAGGTGCTCGCCGTGCTCAAGGAGGAGCCCCAGGAGGCCGGATCGAACTGGTCCCGCTGGTACAAGGTCCTCAACGAGAAGATGACCTCCGGAGACATCTTCCAGGTGGCCGAGGTCGTCCGTGACCTCAACTTCGCCCAGCAGACCAAGGGGATCTCCCCGGCGCTCAAGCGGATGCTGTCGAAGGCTCGGACCACGCTGATCTCCGAGCTGCAGTTTGCGCTGGACGTCGACGAGGAAGCTGCCATCAAGAAGCTCGACCGGGCCCTGCCCAAGTTCGAACCAGCCGACGAATGAGCAGCCTGCGGGTCGGTTGGGGCTTCGACGCCCACCGATTCGGCGGTGAACCGCCGCTCATCATCGGCGGAGTCGAAGCGTCGACAGACCGAGGCGTCGAGGCGACATCCGATGGCGACATCGTCGTCCATGCGGTCATCGATGCCCTCCTGGGGGCTGCAGCCCTCGGCGATCTGGGCACGTTCTTCCCATCCGACGATCCCATCTGGCACGGGGCCGACAGCTTCCACATGCTCGAGTTGACATTGTCCGAGCTGACGGCCCACGGCTGGCGCCCGACGTTCGTCGATGTCACCGTGATCGCGCAGTCCGTGAGGGTCGGACCGATCCGTGAGGAGATCCGGGTGAATCTTGCAGCAGCGCTCGGGCTCGACGCAGCTGCCGTCAGCGTCAAGGCGACCACAACGGATCGGATGGGATCGATCGGCTCCGACGAGGGCCTCGCCGCCGCGGCGACGGCAACGGTGGCAGCCGTCGAGGAAGCGATGCTCAGCTCGGATGACACCGGGTTGCTCGCGGTGCTCGAGGCCCCCCGGCGAACGCGCGACCCCGACTACCAGGCATGGCACGAGACGCTTCATGCCGACTCCTCGTCGCAGGATCCGGCGCGGTGGGCGGCGGCGCTCCGAGACATCCACCATGCTCAGCACGTCGACGGCATCTCTCCGGCGCTCACGGCCATGATGCGGTCACTCCGGAGTCGACTGATTCCACTCGTCGCTCGCCAGCTCGCCATCGACCCCGAGACGGCCTCCGCAGCGATCGAACGGGCCCTGTCCCAGTCGGAGCCTCCGCTCGACTGAACGGCTTTCAGGACTGGCTCGGGTGCGACCTAGAGTCAACGGATCATGACCTCCCAGATCAGAGTCACCAACACGCTGACGCGTCAGACGGAGGACTTCGTTCCCGTCTCGGGCAACCAGGTGAAGATGTATGTCTGCGGCCCTACCGTGCAGTCGCCGCCGCACCTCGGCCACGGTCGCGCCGGGGTGGCGTTCGACATGATCCGCCGATACCTCGGCTACCGCGGCTACGACGTCACGTTCGTACGCAACATCACCGACATCGAGGACAAGATCATTGCGGCCGCCGCCGAGACCGGTGAGACCACCGAGGAGCTCAGCATCCGGGTGTCGCGCGCCTTCAGCGATGCGTACGACGGACTCGCCGTACTCGATCCCGATGTCGAGCCCAAGGCCACCGAGCACATTGCCGAGATGCTCGAGATGATCGAACGTCTCATCGATCGCGGTCTTGCCTATCCCACGGAGAACGGCGACGTGTATTACTCCGTTCGTACGCTCGAGTCGTACGGCAGGCTCTCGGGTCGGGACCTCGACGAGATGAGAGCCGGCACCCGTGAGATCGTGGGAGAGCTCAAGCACGATCCCGCCGACTTCGCGCTGTGGAAGTCTGCCAAGCCCGGTGAGCCCTCGTGGGACTCACCTTGGGGGGTCGGACGGCCGGGCTGGCACATCGAGTGCTCGGCGATGGCACAGCGGTATCTAGGTGAGACCTTCGACATCCACGGCGGAGGCAGTGACCTGATCTTCCCGCATCACGAGAACGAGATCGCCCAGTCGGAGGGCGCCAACGGCAAGACCTTCGCCAAGTACTGGCTCCACAATGGGATGGTCAATCTCGGCGGCGAGAAGATGGCCAAGTCGACCGGTCATCTCATCGATCTCGGAGAGGCGATCGAGGTGTATGGCGGCGCGGCGGTTCGCCTGTTCTACCTCCGTGCCCACTATCGGTCGCCGCTCGAGTTTTCCGAGGCGCTGATCGACGAGGCCCGAACATCGCTGCGTCGTATTTCTGGATTGTTGGATCGGGTCGAGTTCTCGGAACACGACGCCGTACCCGAGGTCCTCGATTCGTTCATTCAGAAGATGGACGACGACTTCAACACGCCCGAGGCGCTGGGCGTTGTCTTCGAGACGGTCAGGGAGGCGAACCGCAGACTCGACGCAGGCGAAGACGCCGGTCCACTGGCTGCGGCGGTCGCCGAGATGATCGATGTTCTCGGAATCGAGCTCGAGGACGGGGGTGGGGATCTGTCCGACATCTCCGACCCGGTGGCGGCGCTCGCTGCGGAACTGGGTGTCGAGGAGGGTGTCTCGACCGCGGACACCCTCGACAAGCTGCTCGAGCGCCGGTCTACGGCGAGGGCAGAGCGTGACTTCGAGACCAGCGACCGCATTCGGGATGAACTGGCTGCGCTCGGCATCAGCATCGAGGACGGACCAGATGGCTCGCAGTGGCATCGGCGATAGGGTCGAGGGCATCCATGCCGTTCGGGCGGCTGTCGAAGCGGGTCGCGTCGAGAAGCTGATCGTCGAACGGCGGCGCGCCGAGAAGTCTCAGGACGTCGCCCATCTCGTTTCCATGGCTCGGTCCAGGGGGATCGAGGTCGAGGGTGTCGACGATGTCCGCCCGCTCGCCGCCACGACGGCGCCCCAGGGCGTCGTTGCGAAGTGCCGCCCGATGGAGGATCACGACATCGGTGAACTCGTCGGTCGAAGCGATCCGACGGCGATCGTCGTCGTCGACCATGTCGAGGACACCCACAATCTCGGAGCGATCGCTCGCAGCGCCGTCGCCGCAGGCATCACCTCCCTGGTTGTTCCGACGCGGCGAGGTGCGCCGCTCGGTGGCGCTGCCTTCAAAGCCGCAGCGGGTGCTCTGGAACACTGCGCCATCGCCACTGTCAGTTCAACTGCGGATGCCGTGAGCAGGCTGAAGGATCTCGGCGTGTGGACGGTCGGGCTCGATGCCGATGGTGACCAGTCGCTGTTCGGGCTGGGGTTGTTCACCGAGCCGGTCGCCCTAGTCGTCGGCGCTGAGACGGGTTTGGGGCGACTGGTGCGAGACCGTGTGGATGTGGTCGCCTCGATCCCGATGTCGGGACCGGTCGAGAGCCTCAACGCCTCGGTGGCTGCGGCGCTCGCCTGCTTCGAGGTGATTCGGGTGCGAGCGGCGGGCTGAAGGCCGCCTTCGTCTCTCGTCTCACGTCTCACGTCTCACGTGGCGCGGTCGTACCCTGCGCGGGGTCGAAAGGAGATGGCATCTCAGCTTTTGTCTGTCGGACGTGCGGGGTTCAGTACGAACCGTCTGACGCGCCGCCCAGCGAATGTGTGATCTGTGCCGATCCTCGGCAGTATGTCGGGTGGGAAGGGCAGCGGTGGACGACGCTCGATGAGCTGGCGGCCGAAGGTCATCGGTTGGAGATCACCGAAGAGGAGCCTGGTTTGCTCGGGATCGGGGTCGAGCCGGCGATTGGAATCGGGCAGCGTTCGTTGCTCGTGACCGGAGCGGGTGGGAACGTGCTGTGGGACGTGCCCGGGTTCGTGGACGAGCGTGGGATGCAGGCCGTCGAGGCCCTCGGCGGGTTGGTTGCAGTGTCGGCGTCACACCCCCACTTCTACGGCGTCATCGCTGAATGGGCCGATGCGTTCGATGTCCCGATCGTGCTGCCGGAGGCCGATCGACGCTGGCTCGTGCGATCATCGAGACGGGTCGAGTGGTATTCGGATCATGCTGTCCTGACGCCTCAGGTGACGCTGATCCGCACTGGCGGGCACTTCCCCGGGAGCGCCGTCCTTCACTGGACCGGCGCGAACGACGGGGCCGGAGTTCTGGCGTCCGGTGACTCGATCATGGTCGTGCAGGATCGGCAATGGGTGAGCTTCATGTGGAGCTACCCGAACCTGATCCCGCTCGACGCCACCGAACTCGCCCGGATCGAATCGGCCGTCGAAGGGCTGGCGTTCGACCGGATCTACGCTGGGTGGTGGGGGCGAGCGGTCGGCAGCGACGGCCAGGCGGTGCTTCGCCGATCCATCGAGCGCTATCGCACGGCGATCACCGACACCGCCTCGCTGGAGCCATGATCGGGCGTGGTCATCGCTGGACCGAGCCGGTAGATTCGTCTCATCACGCTGGTGTAGCTCAGTTGGCCAGAGCAGCTGATTTGTAATCAGCAGGTCGCGG
>CBDTYK010000032.1:0-7693 GCA_965364595.1 uncultured bacterium | reverse complement strand
GCGTGGACGGACGAGGCGAACTCTCCGAGCAGGCGATCATCGTCGGGGAGGAAGGACGCCACCAGGCTGTTGCGTGCAAGTTCGACGAGTTGCGGGGTCTCCAGCCCGAGTGCTGCTCTCACCGCGTCGTAGTTGTCGCCCACGTAGCCGCCGAAGTACGACGGATCGTCCGAATTGACCGTCACCAGAAGGCCCGCATCGAGCATTTCTGGGAGCGGATGGTCGGCGAGGTCCTCGACCACTTTCAGCCGCAGGTTGGACAGCGGACAGACGGTGAGCGGGATGCGATCGCTGGCGAGGCGCTGGACCAGCGCTGGATCCTCCATCGAACGGATGCCGTGATCGATGCGTTCCACGCCCAGCACGTCGAGTGCCTGCCAGACGTACTCTGGCGGTCCCTCCTCGCCGGCGTGCGCAACGAGGTGGAGGCCCTCTGATCGAGCCAGATCGTAGGCGTCGGTGAACTTCGTCGGCGGGTGGCCCACCTCTGACGAGTCCAGACCGACACCGAGCAACTTGTCCCGCCAGGGGAGAGCGGCCTCCAGCGTTTCCGTTGCCGCCTCGCCCGACAGATGGCGGAGGAAGCACAAGATCAGACCGGTCGACATGCCGAGTTCGTCGCTGCGGTCGAGTGCAGACGTGATACCCAGGATCACGGTCTCCATGGGGATTCCACGTTCGGTGTGGGTCTGCGGATCGAAGAAGATCTCGGCGTGTCGCACGCCGTCGGCCGCTGCACGTTCGAGATAGGCCCAGGTCATGTCGTGGAAGTCGTGCTCGGTGCGTAGGACGCTGGCGCCCTCGTAGTAGATGTCGAGAAACGACTGGAGATCCGTGAAGTCGTAGGCGGATCTGAGCTCCTCGACCGACGAGAACCTCGTTTCGACCCCATTCCGTTGAGCAAACGCGAACAGCATCTCGGGCTCGAGCGTCCCTTCGACATGGAGGTGCAGCTCGGCCTTCGGCAGTCTCCGAAGGAGGTCGGTCGCAGCGGGATTCTGCCTGTCTGCCGTCATCTGAGCCTCCGTTCTGGACACTGCGTCCGGTGGAGGCTACCGGGCAGGAGCGCGCTGAGGGCGAGTCCTTTGTCCTCTGGTGTAGGGCATGGGAGGGCTTCTACGTTGAGACCGAACGAACTCCCGAGTCCGGCGCCGCACCGAGGCGGCACGATGAACCAGATCACGCTTCTCGATCGGAACACTCAGAGTCCCCAGCGGTCGACGCGTCCATCGCGCTCCGCACCGTGGCTTGCGTCCGGTCTGGTCTGCCTGCTCGTGATTGCAGGTTTCAGCTCGATGACGCGGCCGTCGCCGAAGGGCGCCGATACGCCGCTCGCCGACTTCAGCGCAGCGCGCGCCAACACGCACATCTTCGAGATCGCCGATGAGCCCCACCCGATGGGAAGCTCGGCGCTTCGTCTCGTCGAGGCCTACGTCGCCGGGCAGTTGGTCGGGATGGGGCTCGAGCCGGAGGTGCAAGCGATCGACGTCCCTGACTACTTCGGACCGCCCGGTGGGACGACGACGGTGCGGAACCTCATGGCCGTGATCCCAGGCACCCGACCTTCGAGGGCGATTGCGCTCGTCGCCCACTACGACACCCACCCCGACACGGCCGGGGCGAACGACAACAGCGCCGCTGTCGCCGTGCTGCTCGAGGCGGCTCGAGCGACGGTGGCGGGCGAGCGGCCGATGAACGACATCGTGTTGCTGTTCACGGACGGGGAGGAGCCGAGTCCGCGGTTCGGAGCAACGGCGTTCGCCGAGTCTCACGGCCTGTTCGACCAGATCGGTCTGGTCGTCAACCTGGAGGCGCTCGGATCGTCGGGCCCGTCGTTGCTCGTCGAGTCGAGTCGACCTGAGACTGGCGTCGTCGACTCATTTCGCTCGGCTGCAGCCGATCCGGTGGCGTTTTCGTTCATGACCGAGACCGTCGATCTGTTCGGAGGCGTCGGAACCGACTTCGACGTGTTCAAGGACGAGGGGATCCCCGGTCTCAGCTTTGCGTACCTGCGTGGCTCGCCGATCTACCACACCGATCGCGACGTGCCCGCGACGGTCTCGGCCGCAAGCGTGCAGCATCACGGAGACAACGTGATGGCGGTTCTCCGAGCGTTCGGGAACAAGGAACTCCCGCTGTCCTCGACGGATCGGCACGTTGCTTTCTTCGCGCTCACCCCCTTGATGACGGTCGGCTACTCGTCGCTGGTCGCGGATGTGTTGGCGATCGTGACTGTCGGCGCCTTCGGCGCGCTGGTCTGGTGGCAACTGCGATCGAAGCGTGACTCGGTCGGCTCCATTCTCCGCGGTTCGTGGGTGGTCACCGCCGGTTCGGTCGCAGCTGCACTCGTCGTCTTCTCTGTGTGGTGGGCGCTCACGGCGGTGCGTTCGACTCCGGGAATCTGGGAGAGCTATGCGTACCTGGCGCTGTTGTGTGCAGCAGCAGCGGTGGTCCTCAGCTTCGTCGGGGGCGCGGTCGCCGGCAGGTACGCGGATGCCGAACTCGCAACGGGGATCGTGATGGTCTGGGTGGTGCTCGGCGCCGTGACGACGATCGTGCTTCCCGGCTTCAGCTACCTGTTCATCTGGCCGGCGCTCGGAGGCGTTGTGGCGTTGGCCGGCAACTCGTCGGGGCGGTTGAGCGGCTGGCTGTGGCTGGTCGCTGCTGCGCCAGCGGTGGTTCTCGCGATCCCCGCGCTGGACGCCTTCTTCCAGATGGCGCAGCCCCGCCCCGGCAACCCCGACTCCGATCTCACCGCTTCGGTCGCGCTCGTCGGTCTGCTGGTCGCATTGATCATCGGGCTCGTCGTCTCGCTCCGGCCTCGGCATCCGTGACGCAGTCGGCGAGGCGCACTCGGTTCGCGCCGAAGAACCAGACCGTGGCGGACACGGCGATCACGGCCCGACCGGCGCACGACGACCCGGGATCACTTGGTTCGCTGGTCAGGAGTGCGTTTCGATGAACTCCAGCACTCGTGCCCAGGCGTCAGCCGATTCGTCTGCGAAGCGTTCCTGAGCCCGGTCGAAGAACGAGTGGGGAGCATTGGCGTACGTGATGATCTCGTGTTCCACGCCATTTGACGTGAGCGCCTCGTCGAACGAACGGACGAGATTGGGCGTGATCCCCTGATCGAGACCCGCCATGAGACCGAGGATCGGACACTCGATCCTGTCGGCGCGTTCGGTCACCGACCCTCCGCCGGGTGGGAAATCGCGTCCGGGGTGTCCATAGAACCCGATGGCTCCTGCCAGGCCGAGTCCAGTGGAGGCCTGATACCACGAGTTCGATCCACCGAGGCAGAAGCCCACCGTGAAAATCCTCACGTCGTCGGAGTCGATCCTGAGATGTCGCGCTGCAGCGGCGACGTCGGCGGTCAATCCGTCGAACGTCATGTCTCGCACGTGGCTCATGAAGTCGAAGTCGTCGGGACGTTCGTCGAGGCCGGCGGTGCGCCCGAAGTAGTCGATTGCCAATGCGCGGAGTCCCCGTTCGGCGAAACGCTCGGCGAGTTCCTCGTAGAAACCGAAGAGGCCGCGAACGTCCGGCAACACGATCACCGCAGTGTTTCCCGGTGTCGTCGGGAACGCCTCGAAGGCGTTGAAGCGGTTGCCGTCGACGGCTTCGAGGACGATCCTCCGCGTCGCACCGGAACCCCCTTCGATTCGCGGGATCGGCGGGATCGCGTCAGGTGGGAAGCACATCAGGTCGTCCTTTCGAGAGCTGGTGTGATCCTACGGATGTTCGAGCAGGCGGATCGGCCGCCGTCAGTCTTCCTCGTACCACACCGAGACGATCACCTGACCCCACCCAAACGTCGGGTGGGTCAGCTTCTCGACGATGACCGGTCGGGCGGTAGGAACAGAGGTGAGCCACTCGTTGAACTGTCGTTCCAGCTGCTCGGCCACGTCCTTGGTCGACTTCGCCGTGAACACCTTCGCTCGCATGACACCTCCGGATCCGAACGGTCATCGTCGGACATGTGCCGGCTGCGGAGGAGGGTCCTTCGGCTCAGATCCCCAATTCGCTGCGGATGATCGGAGCGACCTCGGTTCCCAGCAGCTCGATCGTCCGGAGGACCTGCTCGTGTGGCAGGGTTCCGACGCTCATGTGGAGCATGAAACGTTCGATGCCCAGGAAGCCCCGCCAGGCGAGGATCTTCGCCGCCACGCTCTCGGGATCGCCGAGCACCAGGGAGCCGGTCGGTGCACGCATCTGGTCGTATTGCAGGCGGGTCATCGGCGGCCAACCCCGCTCGGCGCCGAGCTTCGTCATCGCGGCCGCATACGACGGGAAGAACTCGTCGGCGGCCTGCTCGCCGGTGTTGGCGATGTAACCATGTGCGTGAACGGCCAGTGGAGCAGTTGCGGGGTCGTGTCCTGCCTCGGCAAGTGAACGACGATGGATGTCTGCGAGTGACCGGAATCTGACGGGGTCGCCTCCGATGATCGCCAGCGCGACCGGGAGCCCGAGCCGTCCGGCTCGCACCATCGACATGGGGTTTCCCCCGACGCCGACCCAGATCGGAAACGGGTCCTGTAGCGGCCGCGGGTAGATCGCCTGATCCTGGAGCGGCGCACGGAATCGGCCGGACCACGTCACTCGTTCGGAGTCGCGGATCTCGAGCAGCAACTCGAGTTTCTCGATGAAGAGGTCCTCGTAGTCGTTCAGGGAGTATCCGAACAGTGGAAAGGACTCGATGAACGAGCCACGACCGACCAGCAACTCGGCCCTACCCGAGGAGAGAAGGTCGAGCGTGGCGTACTGCTGGAACACCCGAACCGGGTCGTCCGACGACAGCACCGAGACTGCGGGGGTGAGTCGGATGTGGTCGGTACGGGCCGCCGCAGCAGCGAGCACGATCGCCGGCGCCGAGGCGGCGAAGTCCGGCCGGTGGTGTTCGCCGATCCCGTAGACGTCCAACCCAACCCGCTCGGCGACCTCCACCTCTTCGATCACCTGTCTCAGGCGCTCACCGTGACTGATCACCGCGCCCGTGTCGGGATCGGGGATCGTGTCTGCGAATGTCGTGATGCCGAGTTCCATGAGTGCCTTCGTTCTTGTGACGGAAATGTCGATATACCCACTGTTTCCGTCACAAGAACGGATTCAGAACAGGGTGGGGCGGAAGAGTCTGTCGTGGGTGGTCAGGGCGAAGCGGTCGGTCATGCCGGAGACGTAGTCGATCGCCCGGGTCAGATCGTCGGTTTCGTCCACCTTGTAGCTGTCGGGCACCTGATCGGGATGGTGAGCGAACCAGTCGGTGAGGTCACGGATCACGCCGATCGCTCGGTCCTTCTGAGACTCGGCGTCGGCGCGGAGATACACGTGCTCGAACATGAAATCGCGCAGGTCGTGCATGATCTCGAGGGTCGGTTCGTCCATCGACACGACGCCCTCCTTGGCGGAGTTCTCGACGACCGCAGTGATCATCGACGCGATCCAGGCCCGTGACGAATCGCCGAATCGGCGTCGGGCGGCCGTCGGGAGATCGGAGAAAGCGATGACGCCGGCGCGGATCGCGTCCGATACGTCGTGAGTGAGATACGCGATTCGATCGGCGAACCGGCACAGGTGACCCTCCGGAGTGTGCGGTGGGGGGTCGACCTTCCAGCTGTGAGCCCGGATCCCGTCGATCACCTCCCAGGTCAGGTTGAGCGGCTCCAGCACACTCAACACCCGCACCCCTTGCGCCGAATGCAGCCATTCGCCGTCGACATACGGCGTCAAGGCGTCCTCGCCGGTGTGGCCGAAGGGGGAGTGGCCGACGTCATGGGCGAGGCAGATCGCCTCGGTGAGTGCCTCATTCAGCCCGAGCGACACGGCCATCGCGCGGCCCACCTGGTTGACATGGACGGTGTGGGTGAGCCGGGTGACGAAGTGGTCGCCCTCCGGATTCAGAAAGACCTGCGTCTTGTGCTTGAGCCGCCGGAACGCCTTCGAGTGGATGATCCGATCCCGATCGCGCTCGAACGCAGTCCGGTACTCGTCGGGCTCTTCGGGGTGGGCGCGTCCCCGGGTTGCTGTCGACAACGTGGCTTCGGGGGCGAGCATGCGCTCCTCGCGCTCCTCGCGTTCTGCTCGTTTGATCTCGTGCATCAGACGAGGCGGCGTCGGAGACGGCTCGACAGGTAGTCCATCGACGCCACGACGATCGCAATGAACAGCATCTGCACGGCGGCCGCCCGGTACTGCAGCAGGTTGACGTTCTGCTGGAGGATCAGGCCGATACCACCGCCACCCACGAAGCCGAGGATCGTGGACATGCGGACGTTGATGTCCCAGCGGTACATCGTGAACGAGATGTAGGGCGGCACGATCTGGGGGACCACGCCGTAGACGATCGTCTGGAGCCGTGTGGCGCCGGTCGCCCTGATCGCCTCGATCGGCCCGGCAGAGATCGACTCGACCTGCTCCGAGTAGAGCTTGGCCAACGCTGCCGCCGTGTGGAGTGTCAGTGCGAGCGAGCCGGCGAATGGGCCGATACCGACCCAGACCACGAAGACGATCGCCATGACGAGCGGCTCGATCGCTCGGAGCGTGTTGAACACGGTCCGAGCAACGGTGTAGGTCGAGAGTCCGACATTGACCTGGCCGCTCGACATCCCCCTGACGGCGAGGGCCAGGCCGAGCGCGGCCCCGACCCCAAGCGGAGCCCACAGGGTGACCGTGGCGCTCTGGAAGCGATAGAACCAGTCGAGGACGGCCATCACCCCGACGGCGAAGACCCCGCCTGCGATCATCGCCAGGATCACGTTCAACGGTCGCAGTACCGCCGGGGCCAGGCGATGACGAAGCGAGTACCCGGCCTTCGAGGCGAGGTTCACCAGCACTCCCGCACCGGCGAGAGTTGCGATCACGAACGTGAGGCCCGAGAAGATCTCGCCGAGTGTGGCGAAGAACTCACCCAGGAACGAAAACACTCCCATGTTCGGAGCGATCGCCGTGCCGAACCGTCCGAGCAGGTCCGAGAGGAGCACGAAGACGACCAGACCCAGGACCCCTGCCCCGATGAGCCCTGCGCGATGGGCGACCTTCTCCCTCCTGGTTGGCGGCTCGTCCTCGACGGGTGGGATCGCCCAGCGGATGATCACGAGGATCGCTGCTACCAGGACCGCGATGCCGATTGCATCTCCGATCCACGACGAACGCAATGGCTCGGTGAGGTCGCGCGCCAGACCTGCGAGCGTGATGCCGGCCAGGCCGCCGATCGGAATCGCGATGATTCCCAATGCCAGGTTCGTCACTGTCGACGAGATGTCCTGCATGATGTTGCGCGCCGAGATGAAGCTGAGCGGGATCGCCAGGAGAAGACCGGCCGACGTCGCCACGAGCGCCAGGAACACCGTTTCGATGATGCGGTCGAGCGACACCCACGTGGTCTCCGAGATCCGGGGTGACAGTTGGTACAGGTCGCTGACGCCGGTGACCTCGACCAACTCGGTGGTGGTCGCGTCGTAGAGAGCGAGTCGCCACCCGGTGGTGTCGAACCCGACAGGCCCGTTGAGCGTGACGGTCGTCGTGCCACCTTCTCCTCGGATGCCGCCGATGTAGAGGTCGTTGGGTCCGGGGGTGAACTCCGATTCCGGGACGGCGAGCTCGCGGTTGGCGATCCCGCTGGTTGCCGTGAAACCCTCCCCGTAGGAGATGAACTCGACGACCTCACTCCCGTCGACGATGGCGACACCTGGTACGT
>CBDTYK010000031.1:0-7713 GCA_965364595.1 uncultured bacterium | reverse complement strand
TGGGAAGCATGGTGCGAGGGTACTGCGGTGGCGTCGCTCGCCTGGCGGCTCGCGTACGCCGTCTTGGGTACTGGGTCATGGGTCATGAGTGCCGAATGTTGCTGGGTAGTGAGTGCTTGGGTTGCTGCGTCCACCGCTTTCGCACATGAGCCCCTCGTGGTCCTCCACCCAGAACCCATGACTCACAACCCAGAACGCCGATGTGAGGCGCCAGCCAAGCGAAGCTCAGAGCAGGTCGAGCGCCTCTGTCGCGGTCCAGGTGCGGTCGGTTTCGATCAGGCCGCGCTCTTTCGGCGGCCGTGCAGTGAGAGACGCCTCGATCATCGCCTGAAGCACACCGACGAAGTTGCGCAGCTGTGGAGGCAATGGGAAGTACTCCTCCTCCTCGGTCACCGAGAAGAGCTCGAAGCCGAGCTTCGGATCGAGCCGGTCGATCACGGCCTGGACGAGGTGATCGGGCGCCGATGCGCCGGCGGTGAGCCCGACCACGGAGACCCCATCCAGCCACTCGTCCCGGATCCGATCGGCGTTGTCGATCCGGTGTGCAGCCACGCCGTGCTCTTCCGCCACTCTGACGAGGGCCTGCGTGTTCGAGGAGTTCTCCGAGCCGACCACCAGGATCAGATCGGCGTGTTCGACGAGGGCTTGCACGGCGGACTGTCGGTTGGTCGTGGCGTAGCACAGGTCACTGCGCCGGGCCGTCCAGAGTTCCGGATACCGCTCGTTGGCCGCATCCAGCACCTCGTTCCACTCGTACAGCCCGAGGGTCGTCTGCGCCAGCAGTGCCACCTTCGACGGGTCGGCGGCCTCGAAGTCGCCGAACCCACGCTCGGGTTCGATCAGCGTGATCGCCTCGGGAGCCTCGGCGACCGTGCCGACCGCCTCGTCGTGCCCCTCGTGACCGATGTAGAGGATGTCGAATCCCTTGTCGGCCATCCGCTTGACCTCGTGGTGAACCTTCGTCACCAAGGGGCAGACGGCATCGATCACGATCGCAGCCCGCTGCTCGGCACCTGCCACGACCTCTGGTGCCGAGCCGTGGGCGGACAACATGACGGGAGCACCTTCAGGGACTTCGTCGATGTGATCGACGAAGACGACACCCACTCGCTCGAACGCCTTCACCACCCACTCGTTGTGCACGATTTCGTGGTAGCAGTAGACGGGCCCATCGAAGATCCGCACCATCCACGTGAGGGCCTTGATCGCCATCTCGACGCCTGCGCAGAACCCGCGCGGCTCCGCCACCAACACTCGATCAACCATGCACGGGAGGGTACCGAGATCACCGGGCTTGCCGTACTCGCGGAGGCCTGGCTCGGCTGACGCCTCGCATCGGCCGTCTTGGGTTGTGGGTTGTGAGTGTTGGGACGCTCACAACCAACGGGGCTCGGCGGCACCGGCACCCAAAACCCAGGACCCACGACCCAGAACGCCGAGGCGAGCGAGGCCTATCGGAGTTCGCTTGCGAGAGTTGCGAGGACACCGTTGATGAAGCGGCCGCTGTTCTGGGTCGAATACTCCTTGGCGATACGGACCGTCTCGTTCAAGATGACCGCCGTCGGCGTATCCGGCTCGTGCGCCAACTCGTACGTGGCGAGACGCAACAGCGCTCGGTCGACCGCAGGCATCCGATCGACTGTCCAGTGCTCGGCGGCACCGTCGATCAGTCGATCGAGTTCGCTGAGGTGCGCAAGCGCGCCCTTCGCCAGCCGCTCCGCACGCCCAGTGAGCCCGTCCACGGTCTCGATCCTCAACTGATCGGCTCGGTAGAGAGCGGCAAACGCACGTTCCCGCGGCTCACCCGCCTCGGAGCTCACGCTCTCGTCAGGTACTCGCCGGTCCGGGTGTCGACCTTGATCCGGTCACCGGTCTCGACGAACAGTGGCACCTGGACCTCGAGACCCGTCTCGACGGTGACGGCCTTGGTCGCCCCTGACACGGTGTTGCCCTTGACGGCCGGCTCGGCGTACGTCACTTCCATCTCGACCGAGGCCGGGAGATCCACGCCGATTGGAGTGCCCTGGTACGACGTCACCGACACCGTGGCCCCTTCGAGCAGGTACGGCGCCGCTTCACCCACGTCGGATTCGCTCAACGGGATCTGGCTGTAGTCGTCGAGATTCATGAAGTGATAGCCCATGTCGTCACGGAACAGATACTGATGATCTCGCCGCTCGATGATCGCCTGCTGGACGTCCTCACCGGCCCGGAACGTCTTGTCGATGACCTGGCCCGTCTCGACGTTCTTCAGCTTCATCCGAACGAAGGCCTTGCCTTTCCCGGGCTTGACGTGTTCGGACGTGACGATCGAGAACAGTCCTTCCGGCAGATCGAGCGCCATGCCCGGCCGAGCGTCGTTCGTTGAGACCATGGTGAGTGTGTACCTCTTGGGTGTGAGCGCTCAGCGTACCTCGTTGCTCACACGGCCCCGACGGCGTCGAGGGCCGACTCGATCTCCTCGGTCGACACCGCTTCGACGACCGGATCGGCGATCGAACGCAGCAGGACCATCCTCACTCCTTCGGCGCTCCGCTTCTTGTCCCTTGCGATCAACTCCACGGCCGCCGACTTCGACACGCCGGCCGCTGCCACCGGCAACCCGGTCGAGAACAGGAGATCGGTCAACCATCCGACGTCGAATCCGTATCGGCGGCTCGAGACGACACCGGCAGCGACCATTCCCACGGACACCGCCAGACCGTGCGGAAGCGGGGCCAGCACCTCGACGGCGTGTCCGATCGTGTGACCGAAGTTGAGGAGCGCGCGTCGACCGGACTCACGGAAGTCGTCGCTCACGATTCCGGCCTTCACCGCGATCGCGCGAGGCACGACGACATCGAGATCCGCATCGATCCCCCGCTGAGCATATGCCTCGACGATCAACGGGTCGGCGATGAGTCCCGCCTTGATGATCTCGGCCGTTCCTTCGAGCTTCAGGCGGTCGGGCAGATCGTCGAGATGATCCAGATCCACGATCACACGACTCGGGTGCCAGAACGCCCCCACCAGGTTCTTGCCACGTCGGTTGATCCCGGTCTTCCCGCCGATCGACGCGTCGACAGCGGCCAACAGCGTTGTCGGGACGAGCACCGACTCGACGCCGCGTAGCCAGGTGGCGGCGACGAACCCGGCAACATCGGTCAACGCTCCCCCACCGACTCCCAGGACCGTGTCGTGTCGGCCGAGGTTGAAGTCGGCGAGGTCGTCGTACACGGCACCGACGGCACCGAGTTCCTTCGCCGCCTCTCGATCGGGCAACTCCAGGATTCGAGTTTCGACGTCGGCGAGGCGACCCGAGATCTCGTGTGCCAGCTCGGTGGGTCTGCCGGGCTGCGTCAGCACCGCCACCTTCTCGCGATCGGAGCGCTCAGGCAGACGGGTCGGCAGTGTCCTGCCGACGAGGATCTCGGCGTTCGGGCCCGCTAGGAGGCGTTCCACGTTTCGATCACCTCCTCGACGACGGCATCTCGGGTCATGGTCGTCGTATCGATGATCCGGTGCGCCGCCTCCTGGTAGTGGGGCTGCCGCTCATCGAGGATCCGAGCCAGTCGCTGAGCGGGGTCGCCGCCGTGGAGCAGCGGGCGGCTCGAAACGTCACCTACCCGGCGTCTCAGCGCCGCGGGTTCGGCAGCCAGGTAGATCACCGTTCCCGTTTCGGCCATCGTGGCCCGCGAAACGTCGTCGAGTACTGCCCCTCCCCCGGTCGAGATGACCCCCGACAGCCCAGCGGCATGCTCGACGGCCTGACGCTCGAGGTCGCGGAACGCCACGACACCGATGGACTCGAAGATCTGCTCGACGGGCATGCCTGCACGGGCCTCGATGATGGCGTCCGTGTCGTGGTGTTCGACCCCGAGCCTTCGCGCCGCCTCGGCGCCGACGGAAGACTTCCCCGATCCCATCATCCCGATGAGCCACAGGCGCTCCACCATCAGAAGTCTTCGAGCCGACTGCGATATCGATTCCATGCCTCGACGACGTCTGAGATCGTGTCCCCGCCGAACTTCCGTTGGATCTCCTGGGTCAGAACGATTGCGACCATCTGCTCCGCCACGACGCCGGCGGCAGGCACGGCGACCACATCGGACCGCTCGTAGAACGCACGATCTGCCTGACCAGAGGCCACGTCCACGGTCTGCAACGACTTGGGCACGGTGGAGATCGGCTTCATGGCAACTCTCACCCGCAGGACGTCCCCGATCGACATCCCTCCTTCGGTGCCGCCGGCCCGGTTGGTGGTTCGCGTGTATGTGTCGTCGGTCCGGAAGATCTCGTCGTGGGCCTCCGAGCCGCGCCGACGCGCAGTCTCGAAGCCGTCGCCGACCTCGACTCCCTTCATTGCCTGAATGGACATCAGTGCCTCGGCGAGACGAGCGTCGAGTCTCCGATCACCGTGGACGTGACTCCCGATCCCCGGGACGAGCCCGTGCACGACCACCTCCACCACGCCGCCGAGGGTGTCCCGGTCGGAGCGAGCTGATTCGATCTCCTCGATCATGCGAGTCTCGGCCTCGTCCGTGAGGACGCGTACCGGCGAGGCATCGATCCGTTCGAGATCGGCCGGTGTCGGCACGGATCCGTCAGGGGCTCTGACGCGGCCGATCTCGACCACGTGG
The DNA here is from genome assembly GCA_965364595.1 of uncultured bacterium. Classification (GTDB taxonomy): domain Bacteria; phylum Actinomycetota; class Acidimicrobiia; order Spongiisociales; family ZC4RG35; genus JAHEDH01. The sequence goes on along the minus strand of CBDTYK010000031.1, from coordinate 3,094 downwards.
CTGAGGACGTCCACTCCGAGCTCGGCGAGGAAGACCTTGGAGAGGTAGCCGACGACGGTCCGGGCGGCGGTCTCGCGTGCGGACGCCCGTTCCAGGATGTTGCGAGCGTCCTTGAGGTCGTACTTCATCATCCCGACCAGATCCGCATGTCCGGGACGAGGAGTCGTCAGTGGTTTGATCGGCTCCCCCGAGTACGGGTTCATCTCCTCGGACCACTTCTCTTCGAACTCGGTGTTGCGAACCATGATGGCAATCGGCGACCCGATGCTGATCCCGTGGCGCACGCCGCCGAGGAACTCCAGCTCGTCCTGTTCGAGTTTCATACGTCCACCCCGCCCGAACCCCAGACGCCGCCTCCCGAGCTCCGCTGCGAGGTCGTCCCTGACGAGTCTCAACCCGGCTGGGAGGCCCTCGGCGACGGCAACGAGGGCAGGGCCGTGGGACTCGCCTGCTGTCAGGTATCGGAACATCGGTGTGAGGTTACCGAGCGAGGTACCAGCCGAGGAATGGCTCCCCGAACGTGATGGCGGCCCAGGCACCGAGCACCATGGCAGGGCCGTACGGCAGGGCGTACTTCGGGCCGACCCGTCTCGTCAGCAGCAGGGCGATCGCCGGCAGCCCCCCGATGAAGCCCGTGAAGAACACGCCGAGCAGGAAGATTCGGAGCGAGTCGAACATGGTGAAGAACCCGAGCAGGAACGCCAGCTTCACGTCCCCCATCCCGAACCCGTCGCGATTGAGCAGATGGACGCCGAGGAACACGAGGTAGTAGCCGGCACCGGCACCGAGTGACGGAAGCAGCCGGTCGGTTCGATCGCTCACCGCCGCCTCGATCACCAGCAGGATGACGGCGGCGGCGCCGCCCGGGTAGAGCACCTTGTTCGGGATCAGCTTCTCGTCGACGTCGGTGATGACGAGGGTCAGGGTCACACCGGCGAACACGAGGTATGCGGTCACCTCACTGGTCACACCGGCGACGAGCACGGTCCCGACGAAGACCCCTGCGTACACGAGGGACCACCAGCGCTCTCGGGTCGTCCCGGAATGCCCGTTGGGGCACGCGACGTAGGGCCGGGGCCGGGTGACGTCACACTCCGGGCACGACCCGAACGGGGTCCCGATCGCGATACGCGTCGAGGTGGCGATCGCGATGTTGTGGAGCACGGGCCCGAGAACCAACCCGAGCAGCACGGCGACGATGAGGAGGAGAGTCACGGCGAGGAGACGCTAGTTGCTGAGACTCCGGCGCTCGGACAGTGCGCTCTTCCGAACGCAAGACGCTCCCGCCGGTCGACGGGAGCGTCTCGGATGTCCGAGGGGATGGAGATCAGCCTTCGACGATGTCCTTGGCAGCGGTACCCATCCGACGGCGACGCAGCAGGCCCATCGAGAACCCGGTCTCGTCGTCATCATCGTCATCGTCGGCAGCTTCGCTCAGCTCTTCGTCTTCTCCGAGCTGTGAGAACACGCTCTCGAGGAAGCTGTCGGGATCGGACACACCCTGCTGTGGCTCTTCCGACCGGTCCATCGCAGTTGCCCACCATCCTCCGTCGGACGGCACCTCCTGCGGCTCTTCGGCCGGCTGCTCGCCGGAGCCCGGCTCGTCGGCAACGGCGCTGGGACCATCGTCGGGCGCCGGACTCGCGACTGCCTCGTCGAACCAGCCGTTCGAGTCTTCGGTGTTCTCGGTCGAAGCCTGATTCGGGGCATCCCAGGGTGACGGTTCCCACCCGGCCTCTTGCTCGGAGGTGTCGGGCTTCTCCATTGGAGTCGTGTCGAAGAACGACTCGAAGTCGTCGGCCGGCGCAGCGGGGGGCTCGACCGGTGCGGCCGGCATTTCGGCACGGGGCTCTTCGAGAGGGCGTTCTGTCGGCTCGGTCTCGGCGGGACGTTTCTCCACGACCGGAGCCTGGTACCCGGAGTCGAAGCCGACGCGACGGTCGATCGTGGTGACCAGCTCGCTCTTGATCAGGCCGCTCAGCTCGCGAGCGGCCCTGAACTCGCTCATGCCGGCTCGGTAGGCGAGCTCGCGCACGCTGGTGCCGCCTTCGAGGGACGCAAGGACCCTCCAGGTCGGAGCGGCGATGGTGACGCTGTTGTCGTCGGCCAACTCGCGGACCATCCGGATCGGCGTGTCGAGGGAGTCGATGCTCTCGAGGATGTCGGACCATTCGGCGGCGCGTCGCTCGGACTCTGCCACGGCGACCTCTGCATCGAACTGCTGGCCGGTCTGAAGGCTCGGCTGCAGATCCACGGCGAACTCGAACTCGCCCTGTCCCGGCCTGCGGATCCGGTAGAGACTCTCGACGACCTGCTCGCGAACGAAGTCGGTGATGGCGTTCGGGTCGGTGCCGTCGACCACGGCGTCGACCAGGGATCCTCCAGCAGCGCGGAGCGAATCATCGGAAACAAGACCGGAATTGATGAGCGCCTGGCGGACGACATCGTCCGACTCGGTGTTGGCGAACGTGATCGCTCCACCCGCGAGATAGACCCGCCCGTGCGTGTCGGCGGCGTCGACGCGCAGGCAGCCGGTCTTCTTCGAGCGTGAAAGCAGGCGGAGAACTTCCGGCATCGGGAAGATCTCGAGATTCCCTGTGAGGGACATGGGCAACTCCTGTTACTCGGACCTTCTTTGGATCGGTGCGGCGTTTGGGCTCCTTGAGGCGTTTCTGGCGGCGTGCTCGAAGAGGCCATCCGGCGGTCGGAGACCGGTCCAGATCTCGAAGCTCGCCTCTGCCTGGGCTGCGAGCAGATCGATCCCATCGGCGTGTGGGAGCCCGTTGCTTCGGGCCTCCACCAGCGCAGGGGAAGGGCGGTCGCCGTAGGTCATGTCGAACACTCCTCCCGCAACGTCCATCAGCCCGGGCGGCAGAGGCTCGCCAAGCATGCCGATCGGCGTTGCGTTCACGATCAGGGCCCCGGGCGCGGCCGTGCCCCATTCGACGACACTCGCCTCAACGCCCGTGTATTCGACGAGGCGCCGAGCCTTCGCTTCCGTACGGGCACTCACGCTCACGGGCATGCCTTCACACGCGACGAGTGCAGACGCGGCGGCGCCTCCGCGCATCGTCGACGTCGAAGAACTCTTACC